>JAEXCG010000162.1 GCA_023402355.1 Bacillota bacterium
CAAGATGACTTGGCCCGCGCTGTACGGGGCGGCCCGGGCGCACGAAATGGAAGAGGCGCTCTGGAAGCAGGCGCTTTCTGCGCTCGATTGCTTTGGCGAGCGGGCGGATTATCTGCGGGAATTCACAGCGCGGCTTCGCGCCCGCCGCGCGTGAGGGGGATCAGTGGTGGAGACGCTCTTAGCAATATTGGGGAACCGGATTCTGTGGACGGGCCTGATCGCGTGGTTTACGGCGCAGCTCATCAAGGTGCTGCTGACGCTGATGCTGCAAAAGAAGTTTGACGTGCATCGCTTCGTCGGTTCAGGCGGCATGCCCAGCTCGCATTCGGCCTTTATGTGCGCGGTGAGCACGGCCGTAGGCTTTCAGGAGGGGTTCTCGTCCTCGATTTTTGCCATTTCCGTGTGCTTTACGATGGTCGTGATGTACGACGCCGCGGGCGTGCGCCGGGCCGCCGGCAAGCAGGCCGCGGTGCTCAACCGCATCATCGAGGACATGTTCACCAACGGCAAGGGTTGGGACGACGAAAAGCTCAAGGAACTCATCGGCCATACGCCGGTTCAGGTCGTCGCCGGGGCGCTGCTGGGCGTGCTGATCGGCGTTTTGCTGGGATAATACGAATTGTCCGTTGCATGTTGGACAAAAAAATGATATACTATGCTTTAAGGTGGTGCAGTATCCTAGTCAGCGACATCTTCTCTGAAGGCGGGGCTAAAAATCCGTCAGAGGGCACATCGATGAAGTTTCTGGTGCTGGCTGCCGACGCCCAGTCGGGGGTTGGCGCTGGGAGTAAGAATTATGGGCGATCCCCAATGGCATGGGGGCGTTGACCCATCTTTCGTGGAGGCTTGGCGGTGCGGTAACCCCGCACGCCATGAAAACCTGTACTTGCGGTCGCGTTTATGGCTGCATACAGCGTAGCCTGCCTTGAGCGGGTGCGGTGGATAGCGGAACTACACAAAGGGGCCTAGGGCTCATGGCGCCTGCGTGATTGCCGTTTGAAACCGCGTCTGCAAAAGAGGCTAGGAGAAGATGAAACTGCCGAGGAAAGCTCCTAGGCTGTCGTTTTTCGGATATGACAGGGATTACAGTGTGGTCTCAGTGGCAATCCGGTCGCAAACGCGGAGACGCTTTGCAGTCGGCTTTCAAGGGAAACCGCTCATCCGGTGACGGGGAGTAGCCGGCGGGGAAATCCTACCGGACCTAAAGCCGCAAGGTTTATCTGTCATATTACCACCACTTTTTATGAGCTCACGCCTGTGAGCTTTTTTTATCGCAGAAAATGACTGTGGAGTTGAATTTACAGCGTGGGTAAAGACGCAAAATCAAAGGACGCTCGCTCGAAGGAGCAGGAAGCGGCCGCCAAGCAGCGGCGATGGGCGCTGCTCATCACCGGCATCTCCTTCGTGTTATCCTTTTCCATCACCTTCGTATCCGAGGTCTTCATGCGTTCGATGGGCCTGGGGGTCGCGCTCCTCGCACTTTTTGTGCTGATCGGGCTGGGCATCGCGGCGGATATCGTGGGAACGGCCATCACGGCGGCGGAGGAAAAGCCCTTCGTGGCGATGGCTGCCAAGCGCATTGCAGGCGCGAAGCAGTCTATCTGGCTGATTCGCCGGGCGGACAGAATTTCCAACATCTTGAACGACGTGGTGGGCGATATCACGTCGATCGTCAGCGGCGCGGCCGGTTCCGCGATCGTCTATTACCTCATGGAGTTCGGCATCAGCAATACGCTGGGTACGATGCTCATGAGCGCGACGACCGCGGCGCTCATCATCGGCGGCAAGGCGCTGGGCAAGCATTTTGCGCTCAGCCGCAGCCACGATGTAATCGCCTTTGTCGGCCGGGCGATTGCGGCCTTCTCCTTCAGGCGGAAGGGAAAGGCCTGAATCAGCCCTCCGTAAAACATGCGTTTGTGTGCGAATGTATTGGGGCAGGCAAACAGGCCTGCCCGCATTCCTGCTCGGGAACGCACAGAGGAAAAGAGTGAAAAGATGGATATATTGCCGAATATACAGGGACCGGAGGATTTAAAGTCGCTTTCATTGCCCGAGCTGGAGCAGCTTGCCGGGGAGATTCGCCAGGAGATCATCGACACCGTCGCGGAAAACGGCGGGCACCTCGCGTCGAACCTCGGCATCGTCGACCTGACGGTCGCCCTGCACCGGGTCTTCGAAAGCCCCAGGGACAAGCTGATCTTCGACGTAGGCCACCAGACCTACGCGCACAAGCTGCTCACCGGACGGCAGGCGGATTTCCATACCCTGCGCACCTACGGCGGGATGAGCGGCTTTCCGCGAAGAAGCGAGAGCGAGCACGACGTGTTCGACACCGGCCACTCCGCCACGGCGATTTCGGCGGCGCTGGGTCTGGCGCGCGCGCGCGACCTGCGGGGCGAGGATTATCACGTCGTCGCCGTCGTCGGGGATGGGGCGCTCACGGGCGGCATGTGCTACGAGGCGATGAACGACGCCGGAAACTTCAACGAGGAGATGGGGCGCTCGACGCGCCTGATCGTCATTTTGAACGACAACGAGATGTCCATCTCGCGCAACGTCGGGGCGATGGCGAACCACCTGACCAAGCTGCGCTCCAGCGCGAGCTGGCGCGGCACGAAGCAGGCCGTCAAGAAGGGCATTTCGCGCATTCCGCTGATCGGCCCGCGCGCGGCCAAACGGCTCGAAAAGATGAAAAATGCGCTCAAGCACTTCTGGGTGCATGGTGAGTTTTTCGAGTCGCTGGGCTTCCGCTATCTGGGCCCCATCGACGGGCACGACATCGCGATGATGGAGCACGTGCTCTCGGAGGCCAAGCAGGTGACGGATACGCCGCTGCTGATTCACGTCATCACCTGCAAGGGACGCGGCTACGAGCGCGCGGAACGCAGACCCGAAAAGTATCACGGCATCGCGCCCTTCTTTCTGGAGGATGGCGCGCAAAAGAGCACCCCCGTCATCCCGGCGACGGCGAACGTCGTGGGCGAGACGCTTTGCGCGATGGCGGAAACGGACGGCCAGGTGGTCGCGATCACCGCGGCGATGGCCTCGGGAACAGGCCTCGTCCCCTTTGAACGCAAGTACAAGGAACGCTTTTTCGACGTCGGCATCGCGGAGGAACACGCCGTCACGATGGCGGCGGGCCTCGCGCGCGGCGGCATGAAGCCTTATTTTGCCGTGTATTCGACCTTTTTGCAGCGCGCTTACGATCAGATTTTTCATGACATCTGCCTGCAAGGCCTGCCCGTGCGGTTGCTGGTGGATCATGCAGGGCTCGTCGGTTCCGACGGAAAGACCCACCACGGGGTGTTCGACCTGGCGATGCTTGGCTCTATGCCGGGGCTGTCGATCTGGGAGGCGAGCGACAACGCGGAGCTTTCCCAGATGCTCCTGGAAAGCCTGAAGTGCGAGGGGCCGCTCGCCATCCGCTACATCAAGGATGGCATCGATCTGGAAGAGCGATGCCCCGGGCGCGTGTTTGAACCGGGCAAGTGGCAATGGCTGCGCGACGGAGCGGACGGCGTGCTGATCGCACACGGGCGCATGGTGCTGCACGCGCTCAAGGCGGCGGAGCTTTTGAACGCGGAAGGAAAAGCGTTTGCGGTCGTGAACGCCTCCACGCTCAAGCCGCTCGACGTTCCCAGCATAGAGCGCGCGCTTAGTGGCGGGCGTCCGGTCTTCACGGTGGAGGAGAACGTCTCCTCCGGGAGCTTGGGGCAGACGATCAGCCTCCTGTGCGTGGAAAGGAGCCTCGGAAAGCTCGCGGGCTGTCTTTCAATCGGAGATCGCTTTGTGACGCACGGCTCCATGCGCGAGCTGCTCGCCGAGTGCGGGCTCGTGCCGGAACAGGTCGCTTCGCGCGTACTGGACGCGCTATCACAAACTCCCTATAAATAGAAGCTAAAGGAAAGCAAGATGGAAAAAAAGCGTTTGGACGCCTACATGGTGGAATGCGGGCTCGCGCCGAGCCGCGAAAAGGCTCAGGCGATCATCATGTCGGGCATCGTATATCTCGGCGGTCAGAAGGCGGAGAAGCCCTCCGCACCGGTCGCGCCGGGCGCTCAGGTGGAGGTGCGCGGGGCGGCGCACGACTTCGTCAGCCGCGGCGCGCTCAAGCTCGATAAGGCGCTGCGCGTATTCGACGTCAGCGCGCAAGGCGTGGTAGCGATGGACCTGGGCGCCTCGACGGGCGGCTTTACCGACGTGCTGCTGCGCGGCGGTGCGGCGCACGTGTTCGCGATCGACGTGGGGTACGGCCAGCTCGACTGGAAGCTGCGCAACGACCCGCGCGTCACCGTTATGGAGCGCACGAACGCGCGCTATTTGAAGCCGGAGGATCTTCCGCTTGCCCCGACGCTTGCGGTGATGGACGTCTCCTTCATCTCGATCAAAAAGATTCTGCCCGCGGCCGCGGCCATCATGGGCGAGGCGGGTGAATTCGTCTCCCTGATCAAACCGCAGTTCGAGGCCGGTCGCGACCGCGTAGGAAAAAAAGGCGTCGTGCGGGATGCGCAGGTGCATCGCGACGTCATCTCTGAAATCGTGTCCTTCGTCGATTCCATGGGCTGGCGGGCGCAGGAACTCTCGTTTTCGCCGATCACCGGGCCGGAGGGGAACATCGAGTTTCTGGTACATATCGTCCCGGCCTCGCGCTGCGCTTGCAGCGTGGACGAGGCGGTTATCGCGCGGGTCGTCGAAGAGGCCCATCTTTCCCTGAAATGAATACCTTGCATGAATATTCATTTGATGGTATACTGTCACGGGATGACGGGAGGAGGAAAGCGGCATGGAGGTACGTTCCCTGGGGCTGACCTCGAACCCGAAAAAGCGGGAGGGCCCCGCGCTGGCGCAGGCCTGCATCACGGCCTGCAGGGATTTGGGCCTGCGCGTCGTGGTGGATCGCTCGCTCAGCGAGCATTTCCCCCTTCAAACGGGGGTTGAGGTGTCCGACCACCCCGCCGTCTGCGTAGATGCGCTGGTGGTGCTGGGAGGAGACGGCACGATTTTGCGCGCCGTGCCCGACGCGGCGGCCGCGGGTATTCCAATACTCGGCGTCAACCTCGGGCGCATTGGCTTTCTGGCGGAGGTAGAACCGGAAAATCTGCAGGGCGCGCTGATGCGGCTGCGCGCGGGAGAATATCGGGTTGAGCGCCGAATGATGCTCGAAGTGCTCATCGAAGGGCATGAAAGCATCTGCGCGCTCAACGAGGTGGTGCTCTCGCGCGGCACCTGTGCGCGCATGGTGGGCTTTGACGCTTACGTGGGCGATACGCTGGTGGATCATTACATCGCCGACGGGCTCGTGGTGTCCGCGCCGACGGGCTCGACGGCATACTCCTTGTCGGCGGGCGGCCCGATCGTGAGCCCGGACGTTCCCTGCTTTATTCTGTCGCCGATCTGCCCGCACTCGCTGCAATCGCGCCCCATCGTGCTCTCCGACCACGAGGTCGTGACGCTGGGCATCAACGCGGAGGAACCGCGCGAGGGGATGGCCGTCTGCGTCGACGGGCAAAGGACGTATGCCGTGCATAACCACGAACACATACGGGTTCGCCGCGCGGCGTCGGACGCCGGTTTCATCCGTTTTCAGGAAGAACGGAATTTTTTCGCCCTGCTGCGCTCGAAGCTGTCGCAGTGGAGTCTATGAGGAACAAAAGGAGAGCAATGGCATGAAGTCGACCCGGCATACCGCGATTGCGGAGATCATCGAATCGCGCAACATCGAGACGCAGGAAGAGCTCGCGGAGGCGCTGCGGGAGCGGGGTATCCTGGTCACCCAGGCCACGGTATCGCGCGACATCAAGGAACTGCACCTCATCAAGGTGCTTTCCGAGACGGGCGGTTACAAATACGCGACGCTCGACAAGGCGGAAAAGGGGATGAACGAACGCTTCATCCGCATGTTTGCCGAATCGGTGCTCAGCGTGGTCTGCGCGAACAACCTCGTCGTCATCAAGACGCTGGCGGGCAGCGCGCACGTGGCGGGCGAGGCGGTCGACAGCCTGAAGTGGCCCGAGATCCTCGGCTCCATCGCGGGGGATAATACGATCCTGGTGATCTGCCGCACGAATGAAGAAGCGCCCCAGATCGTAGAGCGCTTTCGCTGCATGATGAAGTAAGGCCGTGAAAAGGAGCAATCGCGATGCTGTTGCAGCTTTCCATTCACCACCTGGCGCTCATCGACGACATCACGATCGAGTTCGCGCCGGGTTTTAACGTGCTCACGGGCGAGACGGGCGCGGGCAAGTCCATCGTGGTGGACGCGGTGAACCTCGTGCTCGGCGAGCGCGCGGAGCGCGACCTCATCCAAAATGGCGAACAGAAGGCGCGGGTGGAGGCGCTTTTCGACGTGTCGGGCAACGCGCCGCTGCTGCGCCTGCTTGCGGATTTGCAGATGGAGGCGGAGGAGGGGCTGCTCGCCATTTCGCGCGAACTGACCAGCGCGGGGCGCAATATCTGCCGCGTGATGGGCAGCGTCGTGCCGCTCTCGACCCTCAAACAGATCTCCGCGCTATTGCTCGACATTCACGGCCAGCACGAGCACCAGTCGCTGCTGGACGAAAAGCGCCACCTCTCTTTTCTGGATGCTTTCGGCGGAAAGCGCCTGCAGGAGAAACGCGCGCAGGTTGCGGCGCTTTACGGGGAATGGCGAAAGACCCGAACGGAGCTCGAACGCCTATTGAGCGACGCGGCGGAACGCGAACGGCGAACGGACATGCTGCGCTATCAGGTGGGCGAGATCGACGCGGCGAAGCTGCGTGTGGGCGAGGAAGAGGAGCTCGAACGCCAGCGGGTCTTCTATCGCAATGCGGAAAAGATTACGAAGAGCGTCGAAAATGCCTATGAAGCGCTGTACGCAGGCTCTGACGATCAGATGAGCGCGCTGGACGCCTGCCGTGGGGGGCTCGACGAGCTGAGCGCCATCGCGCATTTGGACGCGCGATACGAGAAGATTTACGCGCGGCTCGACGAGCTCTATTATCAGTTAGAGGATGCCGTCGGCGAGGTGCGCGCGCTGCACGGCGATTTGGATTACGACGAACAGGACGCCGAACAGGTGGAGGAACGGCTCGATCTGATTGGCAAGCTACGGCGTAAGTACGGCAAAAACATCGCGGAGGTGTTGGCGTTCCGAGAGCAGGCCGCGAAGGATCTCGACCGCTTGGAACACGCGGACGACCTGTCCGGTCAACTAAAAAAGACGCTTGCCAAGCAGCAGGACGCCCTCGCGGGAGCTTCCGCGGAATTGTCGAAGCTACGCAGGGAAATTGCGGTCGGTTTTGAGAAAAAGGTCGAAGGGCAGCTACACGACCTAGGGATGCAGCACGCGCAGTTTCGCGTCTCGTTTTTAAACAAAAACGCAACCGACGGTCGGTTTACGTCGAATGGCGTCGACGAGGTCGAGTTCACCATGTCCGCAAACCTGGGTCAGCCGCTGAAACCGCTTGCCCGCGTCGCCTCAGGCGGCGAACTTTCGCGCATTATGCTGGCGGTGAAGAATCTGGAGGCCGAACAATCGGGCATTCCCAGCATGGTCTTCGACGAAATCGACACCGGCATCAGCGGACGGATGGCGCAGGTGGTGGCCGAAAAGATGGCGCAGATCGCGGAAGGGCATCAGGTCATCTGCGTGACGCATCTGCCGCAGATCGCCGCTATGGCCGATGCGCAATATATAGTAGAAAAAGGCGTCGAGCAGGGGAAGACCCGTACGAGCGTTCTGCGCCTTGACGAGCGGGGAAGATGCGAGGAGCTGGCGCGCATGGTGGGCGGCGCCGAGGCGATGAGCGAAAGCAGCCTGCGCCATGCGGGAACGCTGCTCGCCGAGGCTGCGCAGCGCAAAGGGAATTTGAGGGATTTATCTCGAAAAAATGAATAAGTTCGTTAACAAATTGACATTTTTGCATAAAGCGACGCGAAAAACGCCGCTTTTTCCGTCTTAAAAAAGAGAAACTGAATTATTACGAAAAATGTCATACAAATGAATGTGTTTTCGTGCTATAATGATCGATGGATAATTTGAGCCCCAATATACAATAACCCTGTTGGGCTGAAGGGAGGAACTTGTCTGTGGCAAATACACGGACATTTAAGGGTGGCGTACATCCGCATGAGACGGGGAACGGGAAGCAATCCACCAATGCGCAGCCGGTGATCGACGCGAAGGTGCCGTCTCTCGTGACGATCCCGCTATCCCAGCACATTGGCGCGCCCTGCAAATGCGTCGTGACGCCCGGCCAGGAGGTGGCGATGGGACAGGTCATCGGCGAAGCGGGCGGTTTCGTTTCCGCGCCGGTGCATGCCTCGGTCTCCGGTAAGGTGAAGGCCATCTCCAGTTGTGTGCTCTCCAGCGGCAAAAGCGTGCCTGCGGTCGTCATCGAAAACGACTTTCAGGACCGCTGGGATGAAAGCGTCAAGCCTCGCAACAACGTGAACGCATTGAGCGCGAAGGAACTGATCGATATCGTCCGGGACCGCGGCATCGTGGGTCTGGGCGGCGCGACGTTCCCGACCGCTGTTAAGCTTGCGCCCCCGCCTGAAAAGCAGGTGGATACGCTGATCCTCAACGGCGCGGAATGCGAGCCCTACCTTACGAGCGACCATCGCCTGATGCTGGAGCACGCCGCCGAGATCATCGACGGCATGCTGCTCGAGGCGAAAATGCTCGGCGCGACAAACCTGATGGTCGGCATCGAAGACAACAAGCCCGACGCCGTTTCCGCGATGGAGCAGGCGGCACAGGGGAAGAACGTGCAGGTCGTCGCCCTGAATACGAAGTACCCGCAGGGCGGTGAAAAGCAGCTCATCTTCGCGCTCACCGGACGGCGCGTGCCCAACGGCGGTCTGCCCGCCGACGTGAAGACGGTCGTGAGCAACGTCTCCACCGCTTACGCCGTGTCGAAGGCCGTTCGCGAGAACAGGCCGCTGATCGACCGCGTGGTGACGGTCGCGGGACGCGTGAAGCAGCCGAAGAACCTGCGCGCGCGCATCGGCACGCCGCTTTACGATCTGGTGGACGCCTGCGGCGGCTTTGAGGACGGCGTGCGCAAGGTCGTGCTGGGCGGCCCGATGATGGGCATCGCGCTTTCGACCCTCGACATCCCCGTCACCAAGGGAACCAGCGGTCTGCTCGCCTTCGGAAACGAGGGCGTTCACGCCAAGGAATCCCCCTGCATCCGCTGCGGACGCTGCGTAGAGGCCTGTCCGATGCGCCTGGTGCCGACCCGGATCGACGCGTTTGCGCGCCGTTCCCTCTGGGAGGACTGCGAAAAGATCGGCGCGATGAACTGCATGGAGTGCGGCACCTGCACCTTCGTATGCCCCGCCAAGCGCGAACTGACGCAGAGCTGCCGCATGGCCAAGCTGGGCATTCGCGCCAGTGTGAAGAAGTCTTGATCATTCGGAGGAATGCTGATATGCAGAAAAAATACACCGTATCATCTTCTCCGCATCTGCGGGATAACGTATCCACGCGGCGCGTGATGCAGGACGTGTGCATCGCGCTGATCCCGGCCGGACTGGCCGGCGTGTGGTTCTTCGGTCTGCGCGCCGCGATATTGATCGCCGTTTCGGTGGTTGCGGCCGTGTTCTCCGAATGGTTCTACTGCAAGCATGCGAAGCGTGGCAACCCCATCGGCGACTTCAGCGCGGTGGTCACCGGACTGCTGGTCGCTTATAACCTGCCCGCGTCGGCCCCGTGGTGGCTGGCGGCGATCGGCTCGGCCATCGCGATCATTCTGGTCAAGCAGTTCTTCGGCGGCATCGGGCAGAACTTCATGAACCCGGCGCTCGCCGCGCGCGCGATTTTGCTCGCCTCCTGGGCGACGCTGATGACCGCCTGGGTTGCCCCGCAGGGCGGCAACTGGATGGCCGGTATGGGCGGCGCGGTGGACGCGGTTTCCAGCGCGACGCCGCTGCAGGCCCAGGCGGGCACCTACACCCTGTTTGATCTCTTTATCGGCAACTGCCCCGGCACACTCGGCGAAACGAGCAAGCTCGCGCTGCTCATCGGCGCGGCCTACCTGTTCGCCCGCCGCGTGATCAACTGGCGCATTCCGGTCACCTTCATCGGCACCGCGCTGATCCTCTTTTGGATTCAGACGGGCACCCTGTACAGCGCAGACGCGGGCAGCGCCTCCGCGCTCTATCAGGTGATGAGCGGCGGCCTGATGCTGGGCGCGCTGTTCATGGCGACGGACTATTCCTCCTCGCCGGTGACGCCCTGGGGTCAGATCATCTTCGGCGTGGGCTGCGGCGTGATGCTCTTTATCATCCGCGCGTTCAACAGCTCCATGCCGGAGGGCTGCTCCTACGCGATTCTGTTCATGAACGTCGTCGCGCCGCTGATCGAGCGCGTGACGTCGCCGAAGTCCTTTGGGGAGGTGAAGAGCCATGCGTGACGTGCTGAAGCTGGGCCTCAGGCTCTTCGTCTTTACGCTGGTGGCCGCGCTCGCGCTGGCGGGCACGAACGCCATCACCTCCGGCCCGATCGCGCAGCAGGAACTGGCCGCGAGCCAGGGCGCGCAGCGCGCGGTGCTGCCGGAGGCGGAAATCTTTGAGGAGCAGGAAATTCAGGCCGCTCCCGAATACGATCAGATCACCGCGCTGTACGCCGGCAAGGCCGGTGACGCGACCGTCGGCTACGTGATGACCGCGGCCCCGCAGGGCTACGGCGGACCGGTGCCGATTACGCTGGGCATCGGCGCGGACGGCTCCATCCACGGCATCTCCGTCGGCGATCTTCAGGAGACCGCCGGTCTGGGCATGAAGGTGGGCGAGGAGCCCTTCAAGAGCCAGTTCCCGGGACTGGCCGCCGATCCGGAAGAGATCGACACCAAGGTTCAGGCGATCTCCGGCGCGTCGGTGACCTCTAAGCCGTTCATCGCGGCGGTGCGCCAGATGGTGGCGTATTCCAAGGACGTGCTCGGCGTGGAGCCGAACGCGGCGGTGCCCGCGCTGGAAGGCGAGGACCTCGACCGCAAGGGTTACGTCGAAGCCGCCGAAGCGTTCGACGCGCTGGACGTGATGAGCCTCATCGGCGATTACGGTACGATCAAGTCCGTGTACGAGGGCAAGGTGGGCGACGACGCCGTCGGCTACGTGTTCGACCTATCCTCCAAGGGCTTTGCGGACCAGATCGGTCTGCGCATGGGCATCACGTCGGACGGCGTGATTTCCAAGGTCGTCATGACCGAAAACAACGAAACCGAGGGCTACGGCTCCAGGACGACCGATCCGGATTTCTGTGCGCAGTTTGACGGCAAGGCCGCGACGGCGGAGGGCTATCTGGACGGTGTCGAAGCGCTTTCCGGCGCGACGGTTTCGTCCAAGGCGGTCTTCAAGGCCGTAGGTCAGGCGGTTGACTTCTATAACAACTATCTCATCCCGAAGGAAGAGCCGGAAAGCGCCGGCGATGTGTACGAAGTAAACGGCTTTGGGCCGATGAAGATCGCAATCGCGGTCGAGGACGGCAAGATCACCTCGTTTGAGGTGGTGGAGCACAGCGAAACGCCGGGCTTTGGCGCGGACGTCATCGAGAAGGGCTTTGACAGCCTGATCGGTCAGGAGATTGCGACGGCGAGCTTCGACGCGGTATCGGGCGCTACGATGACCTCCAACGCCATCAACGACGCGCTCAAGCAGGCTGCTGAGAAAAGCGGCGGCGCAGCCGGCGCGAGCGACGTGTACGAAGTGAGCGGCTTTGGGCCGATGAAGATCGCGATTGCGGTCGAGGACGGCAAGATCACCTCGTTTGAGGTGGTGGAGCACAGCGAAACGCCGGGCTTTGGCGCGGACGTCATCGAGAAGGGCTTTGACAGCTTGGTCGGGCAGGAGATTGCGACGGCGAGCTTCGACGCGGTATCGGGCGCTACGATGACCTCCAACGCCATCAACGACGCGCTCAAGCAGGCCG
>JAEXCG010000080.1 GCA_023402355.1 Bacillota bacterium
ACCATATGGAATAAGGAGAGAGAAACATGGCGGAAGAAAAGAAAAAAGGCTTTTTCGCGCGCCTGAAAGAGGGCCTCACCAAGACGCGCGATTCGCTGGCGGGCAGGGTGGATCAGCTCGTGGTTTCGACCCGCGAGATCGACGACGACTTTTACGAGGAGCTCACCGACATCCTCATCATGGCGGACATCGGCATGAAGACGACGGACGAGATGATCGAGGAGCTCAAGCGCCGCGTCGCCGCGGCTAAGACGAAGAGCGCCGACCGCGCACACGACATCCTCAAGGACATCCTCAAGGAAAAGATGAACATGCCGCGCCCGCCGCTCAAGTGGCCGATGGTCATGCTGATCGTGGGCGTCAACGGCGTGGGAAAGACGACGACGATCGGCAAGCTCGCCCTGCGCTTTAAGGATGCGCAGCACACCGTCATGCTGGCGGCGGCGGATACGTTCCGCGCGGCGGCGGCCGATCAGCTCGAGATTTGGGCAAACCGCGCGCAGGTGCCGCTCGTCCGCCGCGAGGAGGGCGCGGACCCCGCGGCCGTCGTGTACGACGCGGTGCAGTCCGCAAAGGGCCGCGGCGCGGATCTTCTGATCGTGGATACGGCGGGGCGGCTGCACAACAAGAAGAACCTCATGGAGGAGCTTCGCAAGATGACGCGCATCATCGAGCGCGAGTATCCGGAGGCGGAGGTGCGCACGATGCTCGTCATCGACGCGACCACGGGACAGAACGGCCTTTCGCAGGCGAAGGAGTTCAACGACGTCGCGGACATCACCGGCATCGTGCTCACGAAGCTGGACGGCACCGCCAAGGGCGGCATCGCCGTGGCGATTCGGGACGCCCTGAACGTGCCGGTGCTCTACGTGGGCGTGGGCGAGGGCATCGACGATCTGCAGGCCTTCAACGCCTCCGAGTTCGTGGACGCGATCTTTTAAGGCGCGCAATCAAAAAGCGGGCGTAAAGCCCGCTTTCAGTTCTTGCGTTTACAGATTGCCCGCGCCCAGCGTGATCTGGGAGATAGCGTTGTCCTCCGGGTTGACGGTGTAGCGGCACCAGACGTTTGGATACTTCACGTAGCAGGCGCCCACGTTGTCCGGGTAGGTGGTAAGCGGCGCGACGAGCGTGATTTCGATCATGTCCGAGGCGACGGTCAGCATGCCGTAGGGCGGCAGGATCACGTCCGAATCGCCCTCCGTACCGCTGCCCGCGGAGTAGAGCACCGCCATGTCGTCGTTCATGTCCTCGCTGTATTGAATGGGCAGGCGCGCAAGCAGCGTGTCCAGCGAATCGCCGATGGAGATGCCGCGCGGGCCGACCTCGCCTGCTGCGAGCTTGAAGGAGCCCTCCTGCACCGCGCGCTGCATCTGCTCGGGCGAGAGGTCCGAGGGCCCGAAGGGGCTCGCAGCGTCGTAGGCGATGGGCACCTGCGTGCTCTGCGCCTGCGGCTGCACGGTCTGCGTGCTCCCGCGCCGGGCGATGAGCAGCGCGCACAGGACGATCGTCAGGATCACGATGCAGACGAAGAGCCCGATGATGAGCAGCCGCATTTTTTGCTGAGCCGCGTTTTGAGCGGCCTTTTGGCGCTCGTCCTTCTCTCTTTCACTTGCGTTGTTTTCAGGCGCTTTTTCAAGGCGCCGCGTGCGTCTTTCCATGATCTTACCTCCATACATGTGTAGGCCGTGAAGGGGCGTCCGTCCGGGGCGTATGTCCGCAGGCCGGATACGCCGTGTGGTTTCTCTATCTATTATACTCTATTTTATGCCTGAATGCCACCGCGCAGAATCGGTGGCGCCAAGAGAGGGGTTTGATAACGTGAACGCTGTGCTGTCGTTCCTCGCGGGTCATCAGGTTGCGCTGGGGCTCGGGGCCTTTGCCGCGCTTTGTCTGCTGCTCGCGCTCTGGCTGCTTTCGCGCAGGCAGACGCGCCAAATGGAGGCGCGCCTGGCCGCGCTGTCGCAGGAGCTGCGGGAGCAGTCGCAAAAGGAGGCGCAGGGGGCCGCGGAGCGCGAGGAGAAGCAGCGCGCGGAGATACGGGACGACGTGCGCGGCGTGAACGATTCGCTCGTGCGCATGATGGGCGAGATGGCGCGCACGCAGCAGGGGCAGCTCGACTCCTTCGGGGGGCAGCTTCGCGCCGCCAGCCGCACGGACGAGGAGCGTATGGAGCGCATGCAGCGCGCAGTGGGCGAAAAGCTGGACGCTTACGAGGGCCAGATGGAGCGCATCACGCAGGTGCTCGACGACAAGCTGAGCAGCAACGAGCAGCGCATCGAGCGCGTGCGCGCGGCGCTGGAGGGCGGGCTCACCCTCATCCGGCAGGAAAACGAGCAGAAGCTGGAGCAGATGCGCCAGGCGGTGGACGAAAAGCTTTCCGGCTCGCTGGACAGGCGGCTGGGCGAGTCCTTCCGGCTGGTGAGCGACCGGCTGGAGCAGGTGACGCGGGAGCTTTCGCAGATGCAGACGCTGGCAAGCGGGGTCGGCGACCTTACGCGCGTGCTCACGCACGTGAACGTGAGCGGCTCCTGGAGCGAGGTGCGCCTGGGCACGCTGCTGGAGCAGATGCTCGCGCCGGAGCAGTACAAGGCCGCCGTTCAGGTAAACCCCGAGGGCGGCGCGGCGGTGGACTACGCCCTGGTGCTGCCGGGCACCGGCGGCGGGCTGCCCGTGTACCTGCCCATCGACGCCAGCTTCCCGCAGGAGGACTACACGCGCTTTATCGACGCGAGCGACAGCGGGGACGGCGGCGTGATCGAGGCGGCGCAGCGCGCGCTGGAGGCGTCCGTTCGCCTGCACGCGCGCAGGATTCACGACCGCTTCATCGCCCCGCCCTATACGACGGATTACGCGGTCATGTTCTTGCCGACGGAGGGGCTTTACGCGCAGGTGCTGCGCATGGGCGCGCTGTGCGACCATCTGCAAAACCAGTACCGCGTGGTGACGGCGGGCCCGACGACGCTGGCCGCGCTGCTCAACAGCCTGCAAATGGGCTTTCGCACGCTGCAGATCGAGCGCCAGTCCGCCGAGGTGTGGAAGCTGCTCGGCGCGGTCAAGACGGAGTTTGCCCACTTCAGCGAATTGCTCGTGCGCACGCAGCAAAAGCTGCGTCAGGCCTCCGACTCCATCGAGGACGCGGCGCGCAAGACGCGCACAATTCAGGAGCGGCTGGAGGACGTGCAGGAGCTGCCGGGGGGACAGGCGCGCGAGCTTTTGCCCTTTGAGCGGGAAGAGGACGTCGAGGACGGATGGAACTAGGGATGCCCCCAAGCGACCATAATAAGGAGGAAAACGGCATGTCAGTGACGCTTCGCACGCTGCGGACGGAGGAACTGGACGCCTGGTACGCGCTTTGCGGCAGGCTTTTTGCGGTAGGCCCGCTGTACTTTCGGCGGCACTTTGAAATGGACCCCTGGGCGGACGTCGAGGGAATCTTCGTGGCCGAGGACGCGGGCAGGCTTGTTTCGAGCGTGCGCGTCTTTACGCGCTACCTGATGCTGGAGGGGCAGCCGCAGCTCACGGGCGGCATCGGCGAGGTCTGCACGCTGAGCGAATATCGCGGACAGGGCATCTCCGGACGGCTGCTCACGATGGCGGACGAATACATGTGTAAGCGCGGCATGCACCTGCGCGCGCTGTACGGCGTGCTCACCAGCCATTATGGCAAGCACGGCTTTGCGCCGGTTTCCACGTTTTACCGCCGCGTGCCGCTCGAAAACCTGCCGAAGCTTTCGGGCGCTCAGCGGGTGCGCGCCCTTAAAGGCAGGGACCTGCCCGCGGCGCAGGGGCTTTACGACCTGTACATGGGGCAGTTTCCGCTCTCCTTCTGGCGCGGGGAAAGCGCCTATTGGGAGCGCTGGGTGCTCTCCGAGTGGAAGGAAACGCTGGTGCTCGAGGAAAACGGGCGGGTCGCCGCCTACGCGGACGTGCAGGCCGAGGGTGGCATCCTGAAGCTGCGGGACGCCGCCTGCGTGCCGGGCGAGGAGGCCGCTTTGTACGCGCTGCTGGGCGAGGCCGCGCGGCTCCTTGGCGCCTCATGGGTCGAGGGGCCGGAGCCTGTGCTGTCGGGCGCGCCGGGCGAGCGGCTTACAGGCGACGCCGGGCACCTGATGCTGGCCGTGACCGGCCCCGTCTGCGGCCTTTCGGACGTGCCGGGCGTCGAGGCGCTCGCCGCTGGACGAATCGTGCAGTGGCAGGTGGATGGATTCTAAAAAGGCGCATATACATCTTGCAAAAAGGGAGTAAGGACGGGAAACGATGGAAATTTTAAAGGCGATTTTCCTGGGACTGGTGGAGGGCATCACCGAGTGGCTGCCGATTTCGAGCACCGGCCACATGCTTCTCGTGGATGAGTTTGTGAAGCTGAACGCGAGCGACGCGTTCAAGGAGATGTTCTTCGTCGTCATCCAGCTCGGCGCGATCCTGGCCGTGGTGCTGCTCTTCTTTCACAAGCTCTGGCCCTTCACGACGCGGGCCAAGGGGCTGGTGAAGATGGACGTCATGAACCTGTGGGGCAAGGTGCTGGTGGCGAGCGTGCCCGCGGCGCTCATCGGCATCCCCTTCGACGACGCGATCGACGCGCTGTTTTACAACAGCCCGTTCGTCATCGCCGCGGCGCTGATCGGTTACGGCATCCTCTTCATCGTGCTGGAGAACAGAAACGGACACGGAAAGCACCGCCGCAGGCTGGAAGACCTGGAGGACCTATCCTATAAACAGGCCATCCTGATCGGCGTCTTTCAGGTGCTGGCGCTGGTACCCGGAACCTCTCGTTCGGGCTCGACGATTCTGGGCGCGATGATCCTGGGGCTGGCGCGCCCGGCGGCGGCGGAGTTCAGCTTTTACATGTCCATCCCCGCGATGTTCGGCGCGAGCCTCCTCAAGATGCTCAAGTTCGGCCTGTCGTTCACCGCGGTGGAGGCGCAGATTTTGCTCGCCGGCATGCTGATGGCCTTTATCGTCTCGGTGTTCGCGATCAAGTTCCTGATGAACTTTGTCAAGAAGCACGACTTTAAGGTCTTCGGCTGGTATCGCATCGTGCTGGGCGTGCTGGTGATCCTGTACTTCACGCTGGTTCGGTAAACCGCATACAAAGGCGCCCCTTCGGCATGTATCGATGCCGGAGGGGCGCCTTTTACACTTCGTCATTCCCAGCGAAAGAACCGGATCGCGGCGGCGGCGCACAGCGCGGTCAGCGCGATCATGAGGACGACGGGCCAGAGCACGCCCTCCATGGGCAGGCCGAGCGCCGACGCCTTGAGCAGCTTGATGCCCTGCGTGAGCGGCAGGAAGTCGCTAAGCCGCTGCAGCGCCCCAGGCAGGACCTCGTAGGGCAGGGTCGCGCCGGAGAGGAGCAGCATGGGGAAGTACAAAAGGCTTGCGATGATGCCTGCGGTCTTCGTGTCGCGGGCCACGCCGCCCACCAGCATGCCGATGCTGAACGTGCAGGCCGTCACCAGCAGGTGGGCGAGTAGGAAGAGGAGGGGAGAGCCCCCCAGATGCAGGCCGAAAAAGGCCTTGCCGGCGAGAAAGAGGAGCAGCAGGGAGCAGACGGCGTAGAGCGCGTAGACGGCGAGCTGCACCAGCAGGAGCATCGCGGGGCTCACGGGCGTCACCCGTAAGCGCCGCAGGATTTTGCGGCTGCGGTAGTCGGAAACGACCAGCGGCAGCCCCATGACGCCGCCCGCGCAGATGGAGATGGCGGAAAGCGCGCCGAAGGACTGCGCCAAGAACGTGTAGTCCGCCCCCTCGAACGCGGGCGCCGTCCCGTAAAGCAGGCCGAGGAGGGCGAGCGCCGCCAGCGGCAGGCAGAGGGCGAAGATGACCATGTCCATCCCACGTAAGGAGAGCCGAAGCTCCGTCTTAAGCATCGTGCAAAACGTCTTCATCCGTCTTTTCCTCCTCCGTAAACCAAAGATAGGCGTCTTCAAAATCGGCGCAGGGGCTCGCCGCGACCGCCTCGGCCACGGTGCCCATAAAGACCGCCCTGCCGCGTTTGAGGATGCAGATGCGTTCGCACAGGGCCTCCACCTCGTCCATGGAGTGGGAGGTGAGCAGCACGGTCAGCCCCTTGGCCTTCAAGTCCGTGAGGCGCTTTAGAATGTCCCGCCGCGCCCGGGCGTCCAGTCCGGTGGTCAGCTCGTCCAGAAAGACGACCTCGGGCCTTGGCAGCAGCGCGAGCACGATGAACAGCCGCTGGCGCTGACCTCCGGACAGCTCGCTCACGGGGCTCTTCGCTTTTTCCGACAGGCCGAAGGACGAAAGCAGCGCGCTGGAGTCGGCGGCGTGCCTGTAGAGCGACGCGGTGACCTCGCAGAGCTCGCGCACCGTGATCTTTTCCTGATAACTGGCCTCCTGAAACTGAACGCCGACCCGCTCAAAGAGCCGTCTTCGCTCGGCGCGCGGGTCCATGCCCAGGATGCGGGCCCTGCCGCTGTCCGGCCTGCGGGTCCCCAGGATGCATTCCAGGGTCGTGCTCTTGCCCGCGCCGTTCGCGCCGAGCAGCCCGAAGACCGTGCCGCGCTTAACCGCGAAGCTCAGGTCCTGCACGGCCCGAACGTCCCCGTAGGTCTTGCTCAGGTTTTCCACTTGAATCGCGTATTCCATCTTGTAACCTCCTTTTTCTGTCCGCAGAAAAGAGAATATCACCGGCGCAAAGGCTGGTGGTAAAGTGGAGGCTTAGGAAAAACGGACTTTCATCTCCTCGAGCAGGACGAGCAGGAGGCGCGCGTTCCGCTCCGCCCCCTGCAGAGAGACGATCAGCCTGTCGCAGGCGGAGAGGATGTCCGACCCGGGCGCGGGGGTGTTCAGGGCGGCGGCGATGTCCACCTCCGGGTCGGCGTCCAGCGCGGTCAGTAGCCTCAGAATCGCTTCCAATGAGTAGTTCGCGCACCGCAACGCGCGGATGATCCTGAGCCTGCGGATGTCATCCGGGCTGTAGACGCGGTAGCCGTTTGCCCGGCGCCTAACCGTCATAAGGCCGTTCATTTCCCAGTTCCGAAGCGTGTCGATGGATAGGTGAAGCGCCTCGGCGGCCTCGCTTCTGCGAAGAGACGGAGCCTTTTCGCAGGGCGCGCCGGAGAGGAGATGGCGAACGCTATCGATCGCTTCCCGCGCGCCCTCAAGTTCCCTTTGCACCTGCGCGATGTACTCCCGGGTGAGGTCGATGGCCGCGTCGTAGTCGCCCGTTGCGGCGGTCTTGACCATTAAAACGATCTTTTTGCGCAGGCCGTTTTGCAGCACCTCGATCTGGAAGGCCAGGCGGGCGAGCCGCATGTGCGCGGCGTGCAGCTCCGTAAACGCGCGGTAGCCGTTTTCCATGCGCGCCGGCTGTGGAATCAGTCCCAATGCCTCGTACAGGCGCACCGTGTTGGGATGAACCCCGACGCAGCGCGCGAGCGTCGCGGTACGGTAGGTTTTCATGGCATCCCCTCCTTTTTTGCGACAGCTTAGCACGCGCCAGAAGTCTGGTGTTATAGTGTAGAGTTTAACACGGGCGGGCGGAGCGCGAAAGGGGCAAAAAGATGGAAGGCCGCGCGGATTGCCGCCCGCGCACTGCATCCAACCCGCCCTGCGCGCATAGGCTGTACGGGGGTGAGAGCTGTGAAGGGCGCGAAGGAAGGAATCAGAAAGACCATGCGCAGCGTCGGTCTGCCGGAGGAGGTCGTCCTGGGGACGCCGAAGCTGACGCTTTCGGGGATGAACCATATGACGCTGGAAAACCATCAGGGAATCCTCGAATGCGGGGATGACACGGTGCGCGTGCGCACCAGCGAGGGCATCCTGTGCGTAAAGGGGAAGGGGCTCACGCTGGCGCACCTGCGCGCGAGCGTCCTGAGCGTCGAAGGCGACATCGAGCAGCTCTTTTACCAAAGGTAGGAGGGACAGACGTGAAAGATGGAATCGGCTTTCTGCGCGTTCGCGTGCAGGGGCTATCGCTTGAAAAGATGCTTGCGCGCGCGCTCGACCAGGAAATCGAGCTGAAGGACGTCACGCGGGAATCGCCCAAGGTGATGACGCTGACCGTCGCGGCGCGCGATTATGATAGATTGCAGGAGCTTTGCAGCCATGTCGGCTGGAAGACCGAGGTGATCCACGTGAGCGCGGGCGGGCGCGCCTATCGCATGCTCAGGCGGCGCGCGATGCTGACGGTTGCCGCGGCCGTATTCCTGCTGGGCGTATGGGCCGTGAACCTCTGCATCTGGCGCGTGGACGTGCGCGCCGACGCCGCGATCGCGACGGAGGTTTACGAGCTGCTCTCGGCGCGCGACGTGGGCGTGGGCAGCTTCAAGGCGCGCGTGGACCCGCAGGCGCTGCGGACGCAGCTTTCGCGCGAGCTGAACGACGCGTCCTGGGTGGACGTGCGCATCCAGGGCGTTTCGCTCGTCGTGGAATGCGTGTCGGCGCGCATCGCCGTGCCGGAGGAGTACGGCGGGGACGTGCGGGACATCGTCGCCTCGCGCGACGGGGTCATCACGCAGCTCCTCGTCTCGGCGGGCACCGCCCGTGCGCGCATCGGCGACGCGGTGCGGCGCGGCCAGGTGATCGTCGCGGGCGAGGAGCGCACCGCGGGCGGCGAGACGAAGCCGGTCGCCGCGCACGCGCAGGTGTTCGCCCGCGTCTGGTACGAGGGCCGGGCCGCCATCCCCGCCTACGAGGTGACGAGCACGCCCACGGGGCGCGAGGCCGTCGTCAATACCCTGATGACGCCCGCAGGAAGCCTTTCGTGGCCCGAGGCGCCGGATTACGCCGCTTTTGACCGGGGCGTCGTGCTCCAGCCGGTCGTCGGCTCGTTTTTGCCCGTTACGCTTCGGCGCGAGCAATACATCGAGGTAAGCCTTTCAAAGACGCCGCGCGAAGAGGCGCAGGCACAGGCGGAGGCGGCCGCGGCGGCGGAGCAAATTGCGATGGAAAACGTGCCATTTGACGCGCAGATTGTTGACAAATGGGTAGATTATAGTATGATAGAAGATGAGATGCTGTGTGCTACGGTGGTTATCGAAGCGGTCGAGTCCATCGGCATGGCGTCGGAGGGGGCGACGCAAGCGCCCTCGGAGAATGGAGGATCTCTTTATTGACCGATAAGAACCTGACGCTGTCCGTGCAGGGATCGGAGAACTGCATGGCGCTGCTGGGCACGAACGACAGCAATGTGCGCGTGCTGGGTCAGCAGACGAACACGTCCGTCATCCTCCGGGGGACGGACCTGATGATCTCCGGCGAAGAGAAGGATGTGGACTGTGCGGAGGCGGTCGTCCGTCAGATGCTGACGCTGATGCGCCGCGGCGAGACGGTGGATACGTCCACCATCCGTTATGCGGTGTCGCTGTACCGCGCGGGCGAGCTGGACCGCATGGACGAACTGATGAGCGACATCGTCGCGGTGAACTTCCGGGGCCGCCCGGTGAAGTGCAAGACGCTGGGCCAGCGCGAGTACGTGGGAGCGATCAAGAAGAACGCGCTCACGTTCGGCGTGGGTCCCGCGGGCACGGGCAAGACCTACCTCGCGATGGCGGCGGCGGTCGTCGCCCTCAAGAACAAGGAAGTGGAGCGCATCGTGCTCACGCGTCCGGCGGTGGAGGCGGGGGAAAAGCTGGGCTTCCTGCCCGGCGACCTGACGCAGAAGGTGGACCCTTACCTGCGTCCGCTGTACGACGCGCTGTTCGACCTGATGGGCCCGGAAAGCTACCAGCGTCTTTCGGACCGCGGCGTGATCGAGGTCGCGCCGCTGGCCTACATGCGCGGGCGTACCCTGTCCGATTCGTTCATCATTTTGGACGAGGCCCAGAATACCACGTCCGAGCAAATGAAGATGTTTTTAACGCGCATGGGCTTT
>JAEXCG010000148.1 GCA_023402355.1 Bacillota bacterium
AGAAACCAAAAGCCGTCTGCAAGACTGCAATCGTATCGCCCGGCTTTGCCGGGCGGGCGGGGCTTTTTCCGGAGCAAAACGCAGTTTTGCGGAGCGAAAAAATCACCCGTAATCTCGACAAAGTGGCCTATGCCACTTTGTCGACACGCTGACGCCGCCATGGCCCGATGCGCCATGGCGGCGTTTTTCTGCGCCGGGGGGCGGGCGCAGCCCGCCCCCTCAGCACTTCTTGAACTGATAGGGGGTCGTGCCCACGAGGCGCTTGAACTGGCGGATGAAGTGATAGACGCTCGAATACCCGCACTTTTCCGCCGCCGCGGCGACCGAGCAGTCGTGCAGCAGCAGCGTGCGCGCCCGTTCGATGCGGATGCCGATCAAATCCTGCGTGGGCGTGATGCCGAAACAGCGGCGGTAGAGCTGGTAAAAGTACGACTCGCTCAGGTAGAGCCGCCGGGCCATTTCCGCGACGGTCCAGTCGTATTCCGGGTGCGCGAGGATGGAGAAGCGCAGCTCCTTTAGTCGCAGGAGCGTGCCGTAGCTCATCTCGCTGGCCGCCTTCTGGAGGCGCACCTGCATCGCCATCGTGATGAGCAGCTCCTCGATTTTGAGCTGGATGTAGTCCTCGCGAAACGCTCCCTTGTCGTGGTGCGTCATGGAAATCTGTCGAAAGAGCGCGGAAATCTCGTTCGTGTTCTTGAGATTGTACAGACGGTTGGGCAGGATTTCGTACTTTTGCAGGAGGCAGGTCAGGTCGCCCTCGACGTGAAACCAGTGGTGCAGCAGGTCCTCCGGGCAGCGGTAGTAGTGCGGGACGTTCGGCTCGAGGATCAGGATGGAGCCGCGTTCCGCCTGCGCCTTCTCGCCGCCGATGCGAAGGTCGAGGCGCGAGAGGTACTGCGCGACGATGTAGGTCGTAAGCCCCGCCTTGCGGTCCAGCTCCGTTCCCGCCTTTTCCACCCAGTCCATCTGGGCCTCCGTAACCCGCAGCACGGCGGTCGCCCCCTTGCATTCAGGATAAAAGCATTGTAACGTTAAATGCAGGATAAGTCAATTTTATTGTGGGATTGTTCATTGCGAAAGCGCGGGGGCGCCCCTATAATGAACAGAAGAAATAGGAATAATTGCACAGCAAATACGGCGTATACTTGAGGCTTTTGCTTCCTTTTTGCGGCGAATTGCGGGCCGGAAATGCCGACGGGATGTTTCTTCGCCTTTCTAGAGGGTGAAGAGAAGGATAGAACAACTTGATAAAAGAAGGGACGGTTCAGCCATGAAGAAAATCTTTGCGATCCTGCTCTGCCTGTCGATGGTGTGCGCGTGCATCCTTCCCGCCTCGGCGCAATCTCCGGTGGAAATCGAACTGTGGACGCTCTTTACGGGAGACGACGGCACCACGATGACCGGCATCGTCGACGCCTTCAACGCGGCCCAGAGCGAGGTGCACCTCACCCACGTCGCGATCGACCGCGAAAACCTCTACACCAAGCTGGCGCTGGCCATGAACGACCCGGCCGCGCTGCCGGACATCTTCGTCACCTATTCCTACGACGTGGCCCGCTTCGTCGAGCTGGGCTACATCCAGCCGATGGACGAGACGCTTTCAACGCTCAGCGACTTCGACTTTGCCATCGACAAGTACCACGACGCCTGCGCGGCGCTCAACTATTACGACGGCAAGCGCTACTGCGTGTCGCTCGACTTCCCGACCTGGGGCATGTACGTCAACGACGCCCTCGCCGCGCAGTACTGCCCGGAGGTGCTGGAGGACCAGATCGTCACCTGGGACGAGATCAAGGCGGTCGGAGAGCGGCTGAAGGAGCAGGGCGTGGAGGACATGGCCGTGCTTGCTGCGAGCTGGGCGCGCAACGACCTGCTGGCGACCTACCTCGATCTGGCCGGAACCTACGCCACCGAGGACGGCGCGTCGCTCGCGCTGGATAAGGACGCGGTCGTGCAGATGATCGACCTGTGGAAGGACTGCTACGACGCGGGCTACCTGTGGCAGGAGGGCGACGACGCCTCCACGCTGTTCGCGCTGGAGGAGACGATCTTCTACACGGGCGGCACGTGGAACATGAGCGCCGTCAAGGAATACGGCTTCGACTTCTCCTTCATCGCGGGCCCGCAGGTTTCCGCGGACGACACGCCCACGCTCTTCGGCGCCTCCCACGCGTTCATGATGCCCAACAAGGCGTGCAGCGCGGAGGAGCAGAGCGCCATCGCCTCCTTCATCCGCTATTTCTACGAGCACTCGATCGACTGGGCGCAGGCGGGCTCCATCGTCGCCTCCAAGGCGACCGCGGAAAGCGACGCGTATCAGGCGCTTGCGCAGGCGTTCGTCAGCAACAGCTACAACATCTCCAACCCGAACTACGTCTACTCGCAGCTCCTGTTCGACGTGCTCGACAGCCTGGGCTGGGAGGGCGTGTACGGCCGGATCAGCGCGGACGAGTTCGCGCAGACCTGGGAAAAGCAGACGCTGGAGAAGATCGCCGCCCAGTAAGGGCCTGGGCGCCTTGAACTGCGTTCCCCCTTGGGGAAGTCCATGTGGGATCAGGCAACGCCTGATCCCACATTCCATAAACGGGAGGATGGATCGCCTTGCCAACTAAGCATCGAAAACTGAGGCTCTACGCCTGGTGGGTCCCCGTCGCCTTTCTGCTGCCGCACCTGATCGTGTTTCTCTGCTTCAACATCTTTCCGATTCTGACCGGCGTGTACGCCTCCTTTACGAAGTGGACGCTCGGCAAGCAGCCGATCTGGGTGGGGCTCGCAAACTACGCGTCGCTCCTGACGGACCAGACCTCCATGTACTACTGGCAGCTTCGCTGGGGGCTGGCGAGCACCGTCAAGTTCGTGCTCCTGTGCGTCCCGTTTCGGATTCTCGTGCCCCTCACGCTCGCGCTGCTGCTGAGCACGAAGTGCCGCGGGCATAAGCTGCTACAGACCTGCTACTACCTGCCCTCGCTCCTGTCGCTTTCCGTCGTGATGGTCTCCTGGCGCTACATGTTCGACAGCAACGCGGGCATCATCAACAACTTTCTGGGGCTGGGGAAGCTGCAATGGGCCACCGCCTCGCCCTACAACTGGGTCGCGCTGATCTTCATCACCGTCTGGTGGGGCTGCGGCAGCAACCTGATCATCTATCAGTCGGCCCTCGCGGGCGTCTCCACCGAGATCCTGGAGGCCGCCTCCGTCGACGGGGCCAACGCCTTCCAGCGCTTTCTTCACGTGACCATCCCCTCCATCAAGTTTCCGCTGCAATACACGCTCATCACCAGCGTCATCGCGGAGTTCGGCATCTGGGGCCAGCCGGACATGTTCAACAGCGGCGGGCCGACGCTCGAGGTCGTGAACGGGGTCAACCATCAGGCGAACAAGATGATCATGCAGTACATCGCCGAGAGCGGCTTTGGCAGCTCCGGCGTGAACGCGGGCATCGCCTCGTCCATGGCGCTCATCCTGGGCATCCTCATATTCTTCGTCTCGCTTTTGCAGTTCGGCGCGATGCGCCGTGGGAACGATTGAGGAGGTGCGCGCATGGTTTCCGGTACGCAAACAAAGACAGCGCTTCCCGCGCGCCTTGGGCGCGAGTGGAAGACGCTGCTGCTGTCCGTCCTGCTGTTTGTGCTGGCGGCGGCCTGGCTCAGCCCGCTCGTCTTTTCGTTCTTCGCGAGCTTCAAGACCAACGTGGAGATGAAGCGGTTTTCAAAGTACCTGAACGTCCTGCCCCTCAAGTGGACGACGGACAATTACGCGTTCGTGTGGAACAACACCGCCGCGCCCTTTGTCAGCATGGTGGTAAACTCCTTCATCGTCTCCGGGGCCACGGTGCTGCTGGTGCTGGTCATTTCCTCCACCTCCGCCTACGCCTACGAGCGGCTGCAGTTCAGGGGCAAGGAAAAGCTCTTCTGGTTTCTCTTCGGGCTGAGCATGATCCCCGGCGTGGTGGCGCTGGTGCCGCAGTATTACCTCTACGACGCCCTGGGGTGGACGAACCGGCTGATCTGCCTGATTACGCCCGGGCTGGGCAACGTGTTCAACATCTTCCTGCTGCGCAACTTCATGCACGGCATCCCCAAGGACATGGACGAGTCCGCGCGCATCGACGGCGCGAGCGATCTGCACATCTACCTTCGCATCATCCTGCCCTGCCTGTACCCCGCGATGATGGTCGTGGCGCTGTTCACGTTCACCGCCTCCTGGAACGACCTGATGTGGCCGTCGCTGGCGATCACCACGCCCTCGCGCCTGACGCTCACCGCGGGCATCCGCCTGCTCAACGACTCGTACGGCGGGTATTACGAGCGGGTGCTCGCGGCCTGCATGCTGGCCGTGATCCCGACGTTTCTCCTGTATCTATTCGCGCGCAAGTACTTCATGCAGGGGCTTCAACTGAGCGCTGCGGTAAAAGGTTGACAGAAAGAGAGCGAACAAGCATGGCTTTGATGCACGTAAACTGCTATTCAAAGGTCCTACGCCAACACATATCCCTGGACGTGCTGCTGCCCTCGGAGGGCGAGCGGGACGACTACCCCCCGGAGCACCGCTGGCCCACGCTGTACCTGCTGCACGGCCTGTCGGACGATCATACCGTCTGGCAGAGGTGGAGCGCAGTCGAGCGCAAGCTCGGCGGCATCCCGCTCGCCGTGGTCATGCCCACGACCTTGCGGGGCTTTTACACGGACATGAAGTACGGCCCCCGCTACTTTACGTTCATCGCGGACGAGCTGCCGGGCCTTTGCGAAAAGTTCTTTCACCTCTCCCCCCTGCGGGAGGACCGGTTCGCCGCGGGCCTTTCCATGGGCGGCTACGGCGCCTTCAAGCTGGGGCTGCTGCATCCCGACAGGTACGGCGCGGTGGCCAGCCTTTCCGGGGCGCTGGACGTGGTGGGCTCAACCCCGTTCGCCTACGACTACGATTCGCTGCTGCCCGAATACCGGCTGATCTTCGGGCGGCGGGAGGAGGCGATCGGCGGGGCGGACGACCTGTTTCACGCGGCGGAGCGCCTCGCGGCGTCCGGCGGGCAGCGTCCCCGCTTTTTCATGTGGTGCGGCACGGGCGACAAGCTCTACCGCGAAAACGCGTACTTCAACCAGCGCTTCGGCCAAAGGCTTGGCATCGAGTATCACGAGGGGCCCGGCACCCACGATTGGAAGTACTGGGACGAGCACATCTCGGACGTGCTCGACTGGCTGCCCCTGCGCACCCGGCGCTTTCCCGAGGCGCAGCGCGCGCCTCTGCCGGGCTCACAGCTCTGCGCGCTTTAGGAACCCGCGCAGGGGCGCCTCGCCCGGGCGGCGCAGCTCCACGCAGATGTGGCCTTCCACCGCGTAGAAGAGGTAGGTGAGTTCGGCCTTCTCCCCGGCGCGGACGGAGGCGATTTGCGGAGGTTCGTCGAGGCTCAAGCCGCCATAGACGGCGTACGCCTTTTTCGTCTGAAGCGGCTCATAGGCGAACGAAAGCTGCGGCGCCTGTACGCCGTCGGGCAGGCTGCCGCGCGGCACGTAGCCGTAATAGCCCATCACCGGGTCGCCCAGGCCGTAGCGAATCAGGGCCCAGTCGCCCTCAAACCCGATCAGGGAGACCGTTTCGCCCCCCGGCAGCGCGTCCAGCCCATCCCCGAGGCGCAGGTACGCGTCGCCCGGCCCCGTGAACACGTCCGTTTCGGCGGGGAGCTCGACGTCTGCGCCCGCCGGCAGCTCGAGCAGGTACGGCGGCTGCTCCGGAGCCGGCCCGCTCAGGAGCCCTTCGATCGCGGCCGCGTCCGGCGCGGCGGCGTTTTCGCGGTTCAGGTTCCAGGTGCGCGCCATGGAGACGCGCCGCCCCGACGCGTCCTGCCGCTCGTCGCAGAGCTGAAACAGGCCGCCGTCCAGCGCGAAGAGCGAGCGCACCTGCGTCTGGCCGTCCCTGCCCAGCAGGCGTCGTCCGGCGTAGTGGAAGGTGAGCGCGCTGTCCTGCCCGAAGAGGTAGTGGACATCCTCCTGATAGGGCATGCCGCCGTCGTCCCCGGCGTACTGCACGGCGATCCAGCCGTTGTCCTCCGCGCGCAAGCCGACGGCCTGCACGTCCTGGCGCAGGGCGGTTTTGCTCTTGAGCGCCAGCACATAGAGGTCTTCGCCCAGCCGTCTGAAGACGGTGAGCACGCTTTCGCCGTCCTTCGTGAGGGCGATCACCGCAAATTCGCCGGGCGTGCCCGCGGCGAGGCCGTCGTCCGCCGCCAGCAGGGCGTAGTCGGAATAGCGCTCGCCGAGCTCGCGGCCGATGCTCTCGGGCAGGGAGACGTTTTGCGCAAGGCACGGGACGCGGGCGAGGCAAAGGACGAGCAGCGCACACAAAAGGCACGTTCGCTTCATGGCATTTTCCCCCTT
The DNA here is from genome assembly GCA_023402355.1 of Bacillota bacterium. Taxonomy (GTDB): domain Bacteria; phylum Bacillota; class Clostridia; order Christensenellales; family Aristaeellaceae; genus Beduinella. The sequence continues at coordinate 6,372 of JAEXCG010000148.1, forward strand.
ATCGCTTTCACTAGAAAAGACGGAAAGAAACGGCAAAAAGCTCCGACGGCCGTTATTTTTTTGCCTAAAGCCGAAAAACGGTTTAGAGGAGCGTTCATACGGGGATTGAAGGATAGCCCTCAACAAGCGGATTTTCTGGATTCGAGTGTGTACGCGCATATGAATAAAATGAAGTTAAATCAGCTCGGCAAAGGGGAATTCATACATTTTCCATCATCAATTCCCTGCACTTCCATTCTTCGCCCAAAACGCAATATGCTTCAGTTGTCTCAGGAATCACATCATCAAAACCAACCGCCTTATAGCAATAATAAGCGGGAAGGTTGTTTTCAAAAACTCCTAACGTTGCTCTTTTAGCCCCATATATCTCAAACACAAACTTTAGTCCCAAGCGAAGCATCATTTTCCCATAGCCTTTCCCACGTTTTTCGGGATTTATAATGACAAACCCAAAACGTAATTCGTCCAAGGCTTCATTAGGATTTCTTAACGTAAAAAACCCAACGATTCCTGTTTCATCAAACGCAGTAAACGGCATTAAAGATTCAACGGAACGGAATTCATTTTGTGTTATAGGATAATTTCCAAGTACGCCTGCCGTCCACTTATAAAATGCTATTTCATCTTGGCACCACGATAAAATCGTGTTTGCGTCCGCAGCTTTATAGGGTCTTATTCTAATCATTTTTTCTCCCTCGCAAATTCAAATTTATCTGTTAAATCCTCTGAAAGCACTGTACTTTCAAGTCATATCACCTATCCAATGTTCAAACCTTATGTATTTTCCCTTGTTTTTGCCCTTACGAACCGAAATAAGGGAAATATACTTATCTGAATACAAAACTGCTTTTTCAGCGGGTAATTAAGCCTCGATGTTTGAGAGCGAAATACACCCCTCGCACAAACCTACGGTTTATGCCAAAGGTATTTCTGCTCATTCGGGGATTCATTCATTACAGCTTACATGGTTTAAAATATCGTTTTTCCTCAATTCAACCATTTTCTTCAAAAAAGGAAGGTCGCTTACTTTCGGATTATCAATTCGGAAGGTGCACCTACAAACTCTTTCAAAGCCTTTCCTGAATATTATTTTGTGCCTGCCACCCCCACACGAACCGCAGTTACCGCAATGATCTACATGATTCCAAGCAATACCCTTTATATCTTCTTCCACAGAAGAATCCTCGTATGCTTTACTATCTTCAGACCATATTGTCCAAAGATTTTCTGGTTCATCAGGATCTTTAATTGCAATAAAACATACACACTCATCCTTGAATTTTATTAGATAATAGATTTTATCTTTCCAATAGCCATTATCTCTAACAAATTCCAAGTCGTTTTTCCGTAAATAACTAATAAATTCTAATGCAGTTTGTCTCGCTCTATCTGTCAAATCTTCTTCAATGTAATTTTCAATTTCCTTTTTCACACTAAAACCTCCTCAATATTCGTACAGTCACAGTTCTCCAATCGCCACACTTTGTTATAGCTTGTTACTAGATTTGACTTCCCTTGTCCTTGCCCTTATAAGGTGCAAGAGCAAGATTAAACTTGTGTGAAACCATGTAAAGGGATAAGGTGGACGCATTGCAATAAATCCTTTGTTTTCAAGGCTAATCGGAGGATTTTATTAAAGCTCTGTGAGCTTCAGTAACCACTTATAAAATCGTGGTTTTCAAATTCAAATTTGCCAAATACGCCTTTTAAGCCTGCGGCGTTACCCTTTGCAGAACGATTTCTCCTATAGCAGAAATCCTGACTTCGTGGGTATTTCCGGCTGAAATAGGGATTTCAGAACCGCCCAATATTTACTGCTTTTTACGCATGCGGTTGAGCACGCGCGTGAGGGGGTAGTCCCGCGAAAAGCGAAGCTCCTCCGTCTCGGCGCGCACGCAGGGCTGTCCGCGATCCGCCCGCAGGGGTACGACGCTCCCTGCGCCGGGGTAGGCGCGCGCCGTAAAGCAGACCTTGTGCGGATAGGGGAGCCGGTCGAAGGCCCGGATCTGGTCTTCCGTCGCGCCGTTCTGGTCGCAGAACTTGACGAGCAGGTTGTCCCAGTTGATGCGCGCGCAGCGTCGCTCCCACTTTTGGCGCGCCTCCTCGGGCGCCGCGTAGTGCATGAAGTAGACCTCGACGTCCAGCAGGCGCGCGACGGGGTAGCTGCCGTAGGCGGGATCGGCGGCGCGCAGCCGCGGGGCATAGCGCGCCCGCATGGGGTCTATGAAGCGAAGGGGCGCGGCGAAGTAGCGCCTGGGATCGGAAAGCAGCTTCAAATAGTCGTCCGGCATGAAGAAGAGCCCGGCCGTCGGCGTGCGGTAGGGCAGGGCGTAACGCTGATAGACGAACCCGCCGAAGCAGTTGTTCGAGATCACCGTAAAGTCCCTGTTGCGCAGGAAAGCGCGCCGCAGGTCTTTGCGGGCGCGTTCCATGCGCTTTCTGAATCGCCACCAGGGACGAAGCACGCGCTCGCCCAGGATGCGTCTTAGGGATTCCTTCATCAATAATTGCCTCCTCCGGCGCGGGAAGCCCCGCTGCAATCTGCTTGCGCGCTTTGCGGCCGCCGGGCCGTCAGGATGCTCTGTGCGCGGTGATGATCGTGTAGCTGGCGGCGTTCACGGTGAGGACGCAGCCCTCCGACGTGACGTACCAGTTCTTCCCTCGCCTGATGATTTGCGCGTTCGTGTCGGCCATGCGCGCCTTGCACCAGGCTACGACGTCGCCTTCGGCCAGATTGAGGTTTCGCCTGATTCGCACGGCGCCCATTTCGGTGGTATGCACCCTGCTAAGATGGGCGAGCAGTTCACAAGGTGAGGTCATAGGCACGCTCCTGTTTGATCGTCTCGTTTTTTTTCAGTATACTTCTTTCCAACCGATTTGTCATCCGCCAAGTGCGCGCCGACGCCTGCTTCGCCTATGGACGAGGGACGCCGGGATTTAGAGACCTTTTGCCAAGGGCTCACAAGTTGACATTCACGCCGCGTCCTGTTACAATGCACATAGAAGCTGGGCGGGTTTGCCCGGCATGACCGCAGCTTGTTTCCGGCCCCTGCGACCGGAGGGATGCCAGGCCCCGCGAGGGCGAAATGGAGGTTGAAGACCCTATGAAGCGTGTGTTTCTGCTCGCAGCGCTGCTGCTTTGCGCGTTCGCGTTGTCCGGCTGCCAGGCCGGGGATCCGAGTGCGACGTCGACGCCGATCCCCACGGCCTCACCGTCGCCTACGCCCTCGCCGACGCCCGACCCCACGAAGGACCCGACGATCAACGAGGACATGCCGCCGCTCGACCCGACGGAGCCGGGCGCGACGCCCGTGGCGATCGACCCGATCGACATGCCGACCCCGACGCCCAAGCCTACGGCGAACGTCAAGTACGACGATTTTTCCTCGAGCGCGGCGGGATTTAAATTCAGCAAGCCGAACACCTGGATTCAGACCTCGGGCACGGTGGCCGAGTTCGTGCAGTTCGTCGAGCCCTCCGCCGAGGCGAGCCAGCGCGAGGACAGCGGGTACCCCGCGCGCCTTACGATGGTGAAGTATCAGAAGGGCACCAAGCAGACCAGCGACGACGCGAAGGCCCAGCTCGAGTCGGTCATGGACGAGATGACCAGCGAGTTCCTGGAGCTTACGGTCAATACGGAATACGGTTCGCTGAGCATGGGCGGCGGCAAGGGCTACTACGTGTATTACAAGGGCGTGGTGGCGGACCCGACCGACCCGAACAAGACCTACAGCGTGCGCGGGCGCGCGGGCGTCGTCGCCAAGGACCAGGCGCTCTACCAGATCCGCCTGTCTACCCCCGCCGACTACTTCGACTACTACCAGGAAATCTACCGCACCGCGAGAAACTCCTTTAAGGTGCTGTAAGGCAAGAACGCGCCGCCTCCCGCCATCATCTGGCGGGAGGCGGTTTTTTGCTCCGGCGCTCAGCGCGCGCCGGAGGCTTTTTTGTATTCCCGCGGCGAGCAGTTCATCTCCTCGCGAAACGCCCGGTTGAACTGCACGGGATCGTGGTAGCCCACGCCCTCCCCGATCGCGTAGAGCTTGTCGTTCGTCTCCCGGATGCGGCGGCAGGCTTCTTCGATGCGCACCCTGCGCAGGTAGTGGCTGTAGGGGATGCCGCAGGCCTTTTTGAACAGCGTGCTCACGTAGTTGGGGTTTAGCGCCAGGTGCTCCGCCAGCGCGGGGAGCGTCAAATCCTCGGCGTAGTGCTGGGCGATGTACTGCTTGGCGCGTTCGATGTGCTGCTCGTCGCGCGAGGTGGACTGCGCGCGCACCTTCTCGATCTGCAGCCGCACGATGCGCCGCAGCTCCCGCGAGAGGTCGGCGGCGCTCTGCGCGCCCTGGATGCAGCGGATGACGTCGTCCGGGGTGAGCTCCATGCGCCCCACCACGCGAATAAAGGCGCTGTTTCTTTGCAGCACCGCGTAGACCATCGCGCAAAGGAGCTGGCGCAGCTGCTCCACGGGCGGAAGCTGCGCGCAGACGCGGCCGAGGAGGCGCGAAAGGCTTTCGTCGAAGTCGTCCGGATGCAGTCGACAGACGGCGTCCGTCATCTGCGAGAAGAGGGACGCGTAGGGGTACTGCTCCGGCCCCTCCTCGCCGGGCAGGTCGTAAAACCTGCGCGTCAGGAGCTGCTGGCATTCCTCCAGACCGCGGGCGGCGCCATCGAGCGGCAGGGGCCGGGAGCACACAAGGCCCGGCGCGCGCCGCATCAGCGTGCGCTTGGCCTCGCGAAACGCCTCCAGCTGGGCGGGCGTCCTGTAAAAGAAGAGCGACACGGACAGCCGCTGCCATTCGCCCTGTACGAGCACGCATCCGTCCGCGAGCAGGGAGGAAAGCGTTTCCTCCCACTCCGCCTGCCACGCCTTTTGCAGCAGCGCGCTCGCGGACGCGCTGCCGGAGGAGGCGCAGACCACGAGGCGGTGCTCCGGGTGCAGATGGCAGTCCGACATCAGGCTTTGCAGCGCGCCGCCCGTATCGCGCAGCAGGTGCTCCAAGGCGTACTGCTGACGGTACGAGCGCCTCTGCGCGGAGGAGACGGCCGTGGGGCGCGCGGGCGGCATGCGCTGGCGGTACCTGAGCAGAAAGCCGTCGATCTGCAGGAAGAAGTCCTCCGCGACGATGGGCTTGAGCAGGTAATCCGAGGCGCCCAGCTTCATCGCCCGGCGCACGAGCGCGTAGTCGTCAAAGCCGCTGATGACGATGACCTCGCCCTCGTAGTGCACCTCGCTGAGCCGCTCCAGCATGTCCAGACCCGTCAGCACCGGCATCTTGATGTCCGCGAGGATGAGCGACACGCTCTGCGCGCAGGCGAACTCCACCGCGCGCTGCCCGTTCTCCGCCTGATGCACAGCGAACGTGTCGGGGTAGTGCGCCTGGAGCATGGAGGCGATGGACGCGCGGATGGCCGCCTCGTCGTCCACGATCAGGACCGGAATCATGTGCTTTCTCCTTTCCCGAGGGCCTTTGCGGGCGTGAGCCTTCTGGGCACGCGCACGGTGATGACCGTGCCCTCGCCCAGAATGGAGCGGATGGACAGGCCGTAGCGGCTGCCGTAGTACAGGCGGATGCGCCGGTTGGTGTTGCGCAGGCCGATGGAGGTGAAGGCGTCGTTTTTCCCCTCGACGTAGTCGCTCAGGAGCGAAAGCTCCTCCGGCGCGATGCCGATGCCGTCGTCCGCGACGGTGAAGACGATGTCCCCGTCCTCCGCGTAGCCCAGCACGCGGATGCGGCCCTCGCCCTCGGTCATCGACATGCCGTGATAGATGGCGTTTTCCACCAGCGGCTGCAGGAGCAGCTTGATGATGAAGCAGGCGTACAGCTCCGGCTCGACGTTGACGAGCACGGTGAGGCGGCCGTGGAAGTGCATCTGCTGCAGCGCGATGTAGTCGCGCAGGTTGGAAAGCTCCTGTTCGACCGTCACGGGCTCCGACTGCATCGACACGCCGTAGCGCAGCGTCTTGCCCAGCAGGGCCGCCATGTCGGCCAACTCCCCGTTGCCCTGGGTGAGCGCCGCGGCGCGGATGGTTTCCAGGGTGTTGTAGACGAAGTGCGGGTTGATCTGCGAGCGCAGAAGCTGCATTTCAGTCTGCGCCTGCAAGAGGTTCTTCTGGTAGACCTCCTCGATCAGGCGCTGAATGTGCGCGGACATCGCGTTGAACGACTCGATCAGGTCGTGCATCTCGTCGCGCGCGTCCTCGTCCTCCACGGGCGTAAAGTCCTCCTCGCGGATGCGCTCGCACACGCCCATGAGCTTGTCGATGGGATCGCGGATGCTGGAGACGAGCAGGCGGGTGAAGATCAGCACGCTCAGCACGAAGAAGAGCAGCAGGCCGCCGAGCCCCAGGATCTGCGCGCGCAGGCCGCCCAGCACGCAGAAGAGCGGCGTGCGCAGGGCCGCGGTCAGCCCACCGGCCGTCCGGTAGAGCTGATAGACCGCGAAGCCCTCGCCGTCGCGGATGTAGCGGGTGACGAGCTCGCCCGCGGGCAGCTCGCAAAGCCGCGCGGCGACGGAGAGCTCCATTTCCCCGAACAGCGCTTCCCCCTCGGCGCCGAGCACGCACAGGCGCTGCTCCGGGTACGGCCGCCCCAGCTCGAAGGATTCGCGCAGGGCGGTCAGGTCGATGCAGCACAGCGCGACGCCCACCGGCGAAAAGTGGTTGAGCTTCATGACGGCGCGCGCGCCGAAGAGGCATTCCTCCGGGTGCGGCAGGCCCTGGGCGAACGGTCCGAGCTTCGCGGCGGGGATGACCTGATAGCCGCCCCGCCGCCCCAGCACCTCCAGGAAGAGATCGCTGTCCGGGTCGAGGGAGCCGAGGCTGTAGTAGATCGCGTCCGACTTGCAGTAGACGAGCCTGCCGGACAGGTCGCTGATGCCCACCAGCGACGCGCTGGAGTGCAGCACCAGCAGGTTCATCAGCTCCTGCTGGATGCTGCGGTAGTACGCGATCAGGCGGGAGGTGTCGGTGGATTCGCTGCTCAGGTAGTCGAAGATCGAGGTGGAGCCGTAGGCCGCCTGCAGGACGGGGAACTTGGTGAGCGTGTCGATCTCCGAAATGGCGCCCTCCATGCGGCTGGAGGCCGAGTATAGAAGCTGCGAGCCGGATAGACGCAGGTTGTCCGCGATGTCCTGCACGGAGGAGCGCACCGTAGACGCGCAGAAGAGGGCGATCACGACGGTCTGGATGAGAAACAGATAGAGCAGCCGCCTGACCACGGAGGTCCGGCGGAGCAGGGGGATAAATCGGTTCATGGCGCACCTCACGGCAACGGATCGAGCGTTTTTCTTATCATAGAGCAAATTGAGAAAAAACGCAACAAATTGGAGAGGACTGACAGGAAAAGCAATTTTTCATCCCAATAATCGGAAAAAGGAGATAAGAATCTGAAAAAATGATAAGAAATATGAAAATCAGCTATTTTCTTCTCCGCCCCGTTTCCCTATAATGAGTCCACAATCAATATCGGAGGTGCCCGGAAATGAAGCTATGGAGCAAGATTCTCTCTGTGGTCCTGGCGGCAGCGCTGATGCTGTCCATGTGCGCGTTCGCGCAGGCGGAGGACGTGGTGGAGCTCGAATACGTCATCCACAAGTCCGAGGCCGCGGCCATCGACGGCATGCAGGCGGTCATCGACCAGTTCAACGCGGAAAACCCCGGCATCCACGTCACCATGACGCAGGTGCCCGACGCGGGCACGGTGCTGCAGACGCGCGCGCAGACGAACGAAATGCCCGACCTGTTCAGCTGCGTGACGAGCACCATGTACGAGATCATGTTCGAGGACGGCATCATCATGGACCTGACGGGCCAGCCGTTCCTTTCCAACGTGGAGGACGAGACGCTCAAGCTGTCCGAGTATGACGGCAAGAACTGGCGCATGCCGTACTCGCTGAGCTGCTACGGCCTGTACATCCGCACCGACATCTTCGAGGAGCAGGGTCTGGCGTGGCCGACGACCTGGGACGAGCTGATGGACGCGTGCGAAAAGCTGAAAGCCGCGGGCATCACGCCCTTTGCGCTGCCGGACAAGACGATGGTGTACCAGCGCATGGAGCGCATGATGAGCTTCATCGCGGAGGACGACGCGGAGTTCAAGCAGATCGCCGCGGGCGAGCTGGAAGCGAAGGATTCCTCTGTGCTCACCACCTACGCGAACGCGGCGCTTCAGATCGCCGATTACATGACGCCCGAATCCCTGGGCTCCGAATACACCGAGTCCTACCAGCAGCTCCTCAGCGGCCAGGCGGCCATGACGATCAACGGCCAGTGGTCCCTCACCACGCTCAAGGACTACGATCCCGACCTCAAGATCGCGCTGATTCCGCTGCCCAACCCGACCGGCAAGGAATCCGACGTCGTGGTCAGCATCGACACGAGCTTCTGCATCTCCTCCTCCACCAAGCATCCGGAAGAGTGCCTGAAGTTCCTGGAATTCCTGAGCAGGACCGAAACGGCCCAGACCTACACCGACATCGAGGGCAGCCCGAACGTCATCAAGGGCGTGCAGCTCAACGTCAAGGAGCTGGAAAAGATCAACGAGACCATGGCGGCGGGCCATGTGGTCATCAGCCAGAACGCGATCTGGCCCAGCGGCTTCCGCAAGGAGCTGGGCGACGTGGCCACCAACCTGGAGATCGACCGCGACCTGGACGCGTACTATGAGGACGCGGCGCTGGTCATCGACGACTACTACAACGACTGATAAGTTCCCCCTGCGGGGCTGCCGCGCTGAGGTGGGCAGCCCCGTTTTCCTTTCACGGATACGCCAAGAACGCAAGAAAGGCGGAATCAAAGCATGGTAGCGCCAGCGAAAGCGAGAAGAGGCGGGCGGCCGAGGCTAAGGCGAGAGCAGACGATGACCTTCGTCGCCTTTACCATCCCGGGTTTTTTGATGTACTGCTGCTTCCTCATCTTCCCCATCCTCATGGGCATCTACTACAGCTTCATGGACTGGAACGGCATCAGCCCCACCTATGAATTCGTCGGCTTTGAAAACTACGCGAAGCTGCTGACCGACCGCAAGTTCAAGTCGGCCCTGCTCTTCAACGCGCGCTACACCGTGATGCTGATCGTGGGCGTGGTCGTCATCAGCGTCATCCTGGCGCTGATGCTCAACCGCGAAATCAAGGGACGCTCGTTCTTCCGGACGCTCTACTTTGCCCCGGCGGTGCTCAGCATGATCACGATCAGCCTGATCTTCAAGCAGATCTTCTTTTACGTGCTGCCCGGCATCGGCAAGAGCCTGAACATCGGCTTCCTCGTCGGCAACGTGCTCGCGGACCGGAACCTCGCGATTTACGGCATCCTCTTCGTGCACCTGTGGCAGGGCGTCGCGCTGCCGACGCTGCTCTTCCTCGCGGGGCTGCAGACGATCCCGCAGGAGCTGTACGAGGCCGCCTCCATCGACGGGGCCACGGCCTGGCAGCAGTTCAAGGCGATCACCGTCACCTACCTGCTGCCCACGCTCAGCGTCGTGCTGGTGCTGGTCGTCAAGCAGGGCCTGATGGTGTTCGACTACGTCAAGGCCATGACCCAGGGCGGCCCCGGCGGGGCGACGCAGAGCATCGCGCTGCTGATTTACAACAACGGCTTTGAGCGCAACAAGTACAGCTATTCCATCGCGCAGGCCATCGCCACGGGCCTCATCATCGCGCTCATCTCGGTCATTCAGATCAAATTCACGAGCGGAAAGAAGGTGGAGTAGGTGAACAGATCCAAAAGGCGCGGCAATATCGTCACGTACGTCTTCCTCGTCCTCGGCGCGGTGCTGATCCTGTTCCCGCTCTACATCTGCATCGCGACGACGTTCAAGACCTCGTCCGAGAGCGCGGTCAGCTTCTTCACGCTGCCCAAGTCCCTGTACCTGGGCAATTACGCCCAGGTGCTGGCGGACGAAAAGCTCTACTACGCCTACAAGAACACGGTTCTCGTCACCGTGCTCTCGCTCGTCGCGGAGATGATCATCATGCCGCCGATGAGCTACGCGCTCTCGCGCTCCATGGGGCGCAGCCGCTTTTTCAGGGGGCTGTACTTCTTCTTCCTGCTGGGCATCTTCCTGCCCTGGCAGGTGCGCATGATGCCGGTGGTCAAGCTGATGGGCTGGCTGAACCTGCTCAGCCCCGTGGGCATCGTGCTGCTCTACCTCGCGCATGCGACCTGCGAGAGCATGTTCCTCTACGTCGGCTACCTCGCGACGGTCAGCACGAGCCTGGAGGAGGCCGCCTACATCGACGGCGCGACGACCTTCCAGACCTATACGCGCGTCATCCTGCCGCTGATGCGCCCGATCCTGGCGACGGTGCTCATCCGCGAGGGCCTCGCGATCTGGAACGACTTTCAGATGCCGCTGGTCTGCCTCAACCGCTCGCACAAGCTGTGGACGCTCACGATCTATCAGAACAACTTCCAGTCCGAATACAGCGTGGATTACAACCTCGCCTTCGCCTGCCTGGTCGTGGCGAGCCTGCCGATCGTGATCTTCTACGTCGTCATGCAAAAGCAAATCATTGGAGGACTCACAAATGGCGCCGTCAAGGGATAAGCTTCGCCTGCTCACGCTCAACACGCACAGCCTCATGGAGGAGGACACCGCCTTTTGCCTGCGCACGCTGGCCGACGCCGTCATGCGGGAGGACGTGGACGTGATCGCCCTGCAGGAGGTCAACCAGTCCGCCGACGCAGCGGCTGCGGAGGAGCATCGGCTTCTCGCTTCGCGCTTCGTACCCTGCGAGGCGGAGGCGCCGATCCGCGCGGACAACTTCGCCCTCGCGCTCTCGGAGCTGCTCTCGGATCGGGGCGCGCCGTTTTTCTGGACATGGGCCTACGCGCACCGGGGGTATCGGGTGTACGAGGAGGGCGTCGCCCTCCTCAGCCGCGCGCCGATCACGGGGCTCGAGGCGGTCTGCGTCTCCACCCCGCAGGGGCGCTGTCGCAGGAAGATCGCGGGCATCCGCACGCGGGCGATGAACGGGGAGGGCTGGTTTTACAGCGTGCACATGGGCTGGTGGAAGGACGAGGAGGACCCCTTTGCGGGCCAGTGGGCGCGGTTCCTTCAATCGCGCGGGGAGGGGGCGCATCCCGCCTATCTCATGGGCGACTTCAACAGCCCCGCGCACGTGCGCGGCGAGGGGTACGACCTGGTCGTCGCCTCCGGCTGGGAGGACTGCTATCTGCGCGCGAAGGCGCGCGACGCGGGCGCGACGGTCGGCGGCCAGATCGACGGCTGGCGCAAGGAAAAGGTGGACCCCATGCGCATCGACTTTACGTTCGCCGCGCAGCCGGGCGCGACCCGGAGCAGCCGTGTGATCTTCAACGGCGATTTCTACCCCGTCATCTCCGACCACTACGGCGTGCTGACGGAAGAGGGGATATAAGAGGGCGAGCTTTGGGGCCCCTCCGACGGGCATTGGCGATGCCCAAAGTGAAAGGCGCGGCCGTTGGCCGCGCCTTTTGCGCCGTCAGAACAAGCTAAGCTGCTCGCACGCCTCGGGAAAGGCGTGCAGGTAGCGAAATATCTCGTCCACCTCGCACAAAGCCCCATGCCGGCGGCATTCCGCGCGGAAGATTTCCATCAGCGCCTCGTGGCGGTCGCTCGTGACGTGATATTGCAGGCCGTACTTTTGCGCGTACCGCCTGCGCAGGCCGGGAAAATGCGCGTCGAGCTGCTCGTAAAAGTACTCCCGATCGCCCTCGCGCAGCGTGAGGCCGATGCCGAAGTTGACGATGCCGCGCACGCCCGCGTCAAAGCAATAGCCCAAAATGCCGCGCAGGTTTTCCTCCGTGTCGTTTATAAAGGGCAGCAGCGGGCAGAGCCACACCACGGTGGGAATGCCGCGCGCCTGAAAGGCCTTCAGCACCTCATAGCGCCTGTGCGTGGTACACACGTTGGGTTCGAGCACTCGGCAAAGCGCCTCATCGTAGGTGGTGAGCGTCATCTGCACCACGCACTTGGCCTTTCGGTGGATGCGCTCCAGCAGGTCGATGTCGCGCAGGATGCCGTCGGACTTCGTCAGAATCGTAAGGCCGAAGCCGTGGCGCTCGATGATTTCGAGGCAGGCGCGGGTAAGGCCCAGCTCCCGCTCAAGGGGCATGTAGGGATCGCTCATCGCGCCCGTGCCGATCATGCACTTCCCGCGCTTCCCCCGCAGCGCCGCCTCCAGCAGTTCCGGCGCGTTGCGCTTGACCTCCACGTCCTCAAAGGGATGCTCGAAGTGGTAGCAGCGGCTCCGGCTGTCGCAGTAGATGCACCCATGCGTGCACCCGCGGTAAAGGTTCATGCCGTTTTGGGCGGATAGGATGCCCTTCACTTCCCTGTAATGCATGGCTCACCTGTCCGCGTAATACATCAGCGGAAAGTCCGAGGTGTAGAGCGTGTATTCGCCGATTCGGGCCTGCTCGGTGAGCACGGCCCCCATCTCCTCGGCGGTGGCGAAGACCTCCTCGCGGTCCTCGTCTCGCAGCATGTAGATCGCCCAATCGCACAAATCCTCGCCGTACACGTCGGTCAGCGTGATGTAGGGCTGCACCTGCAGGGGCCGGGCGATCCAGCCGCCGCCCTCGACGCGCCCGTCCGCCGCGGCGAGCACGCGCCCCACGTCCCACCAGTACCCGTAGAGCACGTCGTAGTCGTTTTCTGCCATCCAGTCGGCCACCCGCATGGCGTCGGTCTTCTCGGACGAAAAGGAAGCCCGCACGCAGGGCAGCACGCCGGTCGAAAAGTTGACGAGGGCGATCAGGCACAGCGCCCCGCAGAGCGCGGCGCGCGCGCGGCCGCTCGCGCGGATCGCCAGGTCGCACAGGCATAGCGCCGCGAGCGGGTAGTACATGAAAAGGTACGTGCTGCGCATCACGAACGAGGAGAGGAACGTCACGGGCAGCACGCCCAGCACGGAGAGCAGGCAAAGCCCCTGCGCCGCGAAGAGAGCGCGCGCTTTGCGCGGGCGGCAAACCTGCAGCGCGAGGTCGAGCAGCGTCAGCAGCAGGAGCAAAAG
>JAEXCG010000163.1 GCA_023402355.1 Bacillota bacterium
CCTGCGCCATGAACTGCTGCGGCTGCGCCAGCTTGACCTTTTCGCCCGAGGAGGAGTGCCACACGGTCATGCCCTTTTCAAACACGCCGGAGCAGATGCGCATGAAGGCCAGGCGGTCGCGGTGCGCGGGGTTCATGTTGGCCTGAATCTTGAAGATGAAGCCGGTGAACGCCTCGGCGCAGGGGTCGATGGGCCCCTGATCGCTCTCGCGTGCGGAGGGCGGCGGCGTGAACTGCAAAAAGCGCTCCAGGAACGGCTCCACGCCGAAGTTGGTGATCGCGGAGCCGAAGAACATGGGCGTTAGTTCGCCCGTCTGCACCTTCCCAATGTCGAACGCGTCGCCCGCCACGTCCAGCAGCTCGATCTCGTCCATCAGCCGGTCGTAGTAGGCCTTTCCCAGCACCTCCGGCAGCTTCGGGTCGTCCAGGGCGATGTCCTGCTTTTCCACGCGCGCCTTGCCGTGGTCGCCCGTCTCGTAGAGCTCCACCATCTTCGTGTCGCGGTGGAACACGCCCTTGAAGTCGCCGTCCACGCCGATGGGCCAGTTGACCGGGCAGGCGCGGATGCCGAGCACCTGCTCCATCTCCTCCATGAGGGCGAAGGGGTCCTTGCCCGCGCGATCCATCTTGTTGACGAACGTAAAGATGGGGATGTTGCGCAGACGGCAGACCTTGAACAGCTTGATCGTCTGCGCCTCGACGCCCTTGGCGGCGTCGATCAGCATGACCGCGCTGTCTGCGGCCACGAGCACGCGGTAGGTGTCTTCCGAGAAGTCCTGGTGGCCCGGCGTGTCCAGAATGTTGATGTGGAAGCCGTCGAACTCAAACTGCATCGCGGACGACGTGACCGAAATGCCGCGCTGCTTTTCGATTTCCATCCAGTCGCTGGTCGCGTGGCGCTCGGCCTTGCGCGCCTTGACGGAACCCGCCTGGCGGATCGCGCCGCTGTAGAGCAGCAGCTTTTCCGTCAGCGTGGTCTTGCCGGCGTCGGGGTGAGAGATGATGGCAAACGTCCTTCGGCGGCGAACTTCCTGTTCGAGCTGCGTTTGGACGGCATTTTCCGGCATAGCGTTATCCTCCGATTTTATTACAGCATATAACGGTTTATTATACACCGAAGCGGGGCGGCCCGTCAATTATTCTGCACAATCGGCGGCCAAAAAACAATGCATATAAAGAGCGGACGAAAATTGGCCATATTTTCGTCCGCTCTTCTTTTCAGTTTTTCACCGCAGCAGCGGCAGATTGCCCGTCAGCCGGTTCACGTGCCGGGCGTCCCCGGCGAGTCCGATGCCAAAAAAGCTGAGCGACTCCGGCGAGACCGCGCCCATCCGCTCGACGTACTCGCCGTAGACGCGGCAGCCCTGCGCCACGTCCGTAAAGTCGACGGCGAAGACCGACTCGTCCGCCGAGGCCTTTTCCCAGATCGAAAGCAGCATCTGCGCGTCCGCGCGCAGCGCGGGCACCGGTACCGTCACGATGCCCGGGTGCGCGCCGCCCTCCGCGTCCGTAACGTCCTCCCCGATCAGCTGCCCGTAGCGCTTGCCCAGCGTCATGCCCAAGATCGCCGCGGCGTTCGCGAGCACGCCCGTCGGCAGCGATTCGTTCAAAATGACGGCGCACTTCATCTGTGTGTCCATTCTATCTGTCCCCTTTCGCCCCGCACGGGCGTCGTGATTTGCGCAAGTGGGGCCAGTATAGCACGATGCGCGCGGCTTTTCTTGAACGATGGTGCTTTTTTGAAAGGCAGCGCCCCCGTCGCGCTTTCACGCGTCGGGGGCGCCGCTATTCCGTCTCGTTCGCGCCGCCTCACATGGTGATGTCCTTCTTGCCGCTGACCTTGAAGAAGACCGCGAGCGCGATCACCGTGGAGAAGGTCAGGATGGAGGAGATCGCCGAGGCGATGCCGTCGTTGCCGCGGATGATCTGCGAATAGATTTCCAGCGTCATGGTCTTGGTGTTCGTCGTGTACAGGATGATGGAGGTCGAAAGCTCCGTGATGATCGCGATCCAACTGAGGATCGCGCCGGAGATGACGCCGGGCATCATCATGGGCACCGTCACCTTGAAAAACGTCTTCATGTTCGACGCGCCCAGGCTGATGGACGCCTCCTCGATCGAGGGGCTGATCTGGTGCAGGATCGCCGAGGACGAGCGCACCGTGTAGGGCAGACGCCGGATCGTGAAGGAGAGCACCATGATGAAGGCCGTGCCGCTGAGCAGCAGGGGCCTGTGGCTGAATGTCATCAGGAGCGCGATGCCCAGCACCGAGCCCGCGACGGTCTCCGGGAACATGCTGATCACGTCCAGCGAGTTGTTGAGCGCGTTGCGCCTGCGCACGACCACGTAGGCGATCAGCACGGCGATGAGGACGATCGCCACGATGGAGATGAAGCTGAGCACGTAGGTATTCACGATGGAGCGCCCGACGGTCGTGAACGCCTCCTTGTAGCTGCCCAGCCAGTAGCCCTCGACGAACAGCTTGCCGCTGGTCTTCCTGAAGGAGGAGTAGATGACGTAGAGCTGGGGCATCATGGCCACGAACACCAGCAGATAGCAGTACAGGTGCGCCAGCACGTTCGGCAGGCCCCTCAGCTGCCTGGGCTCGATGGGGTGCAGGGCGCTCATGGTGAACTGCTTGCGGTTGACGACCAGCTTCTGAATGAGGAAGACGCTGGTCGTGATGATGACCGCGATGATGGAAATCGCCGCCGCGAGGCCGTCGTTGGAGCCCGTCTCGCTCATGAACTCGTTGTACACCAGCACCGGCAGCGTGTTGTAGCCCTCGCCGATGAGGCGCGGCGTGCCGTAATCCGCAAACGTGCGCATGAAGACCATCAGCGCGCCCGCGAGCAGGGTCGGAAGGATCAGCGGCAGCACGACCTTGAACATCTTGCGAAGCCCGGTGCAGCCCATGGACTCCGAGGCCTCGATCAGGGAATTGTCCATGTTCTTGAACGCGCCGGAGACGAACATGAACACCAGCGAGTAGAGCTGCAGCGACATGACGATGACGATGCCGTTAAAGCCGTAGATGTCCGGCAGGGTGAAGCCCAGAAATTCCTTAAAGACGTTGGTGACGCTGCCGTTGCGCCCGAACAGCATGATCCACGAGTACGCGCCGATGAAGGGCGCGGACATGGAGCTGATGAGCACCAGGATCTCCAGCACGCCCTTGCCGCGAATCTTGAAGACCGACATGATGTACGCCAGGGGCGTGGCCAGCAGCACGGAGAAGAAGGTCACCGCCAGCGTCACCTTAAAGCTGTTGCCCATCGCGCGCAGGTAGTACTTCTTGGAGAAGATGCGCGCGAAGTTTTCCATGGAGAACGCGCCCTCGCCGCTCATGAAGCTGCGCGAAAGCAGCGTGATCAGCGGGTAGAGCAGGAAGATCGCGTAAAAGACCAGCGCGGTGACGGTCACGACCGTCCACACGTCGCGCCGGGCCCTCCTTTTAGTTTGCATCGTTCACCACCCCCGCCGTGAGGTTCTCGTCGCCCTCCGCGTTGAAGACGTTGACCTTGGAGAGCTTGAGTCCCAGCGAAACGTGCGTGCCGTTTTCAAGAATGTTGTCGATGGAAGATTCCTCGATGATTTCGACCATGGAGCCGTCGAAGAGCTTGACGAAGTACGTCGTGTTGAGCCCCAGGAACACGCTGGAGACGATGGTGCCGTCCACGCCGTGTCCGTCCGTCGCGATGGTGAACTCTTCCGGGCGCACGCTGACGACGACCTCCTGCTCGCGCCGGCAGTCCTCGCGCAGCCCCGCGTAGGGCGTCGTGAACCCGTTGCCGAACGTGAGGTGCGGCTCGCCGCCCTTGAGCGTGAGCTTCGCGCCCAGGCGGTTGGAGCGGCCGATGAAGCCCGCGACGAACAGGTTCGCCGGGCGCTGGTAGATGTTCTTGGGCGTGCCGACGTGCTGAATGACGCCCGCGTTCATGACCGCGATGCGGTCGGAGACGGCCATGGCCTCCTCCTGGTCGTGCGTCACGTAGATCGTGGTGATACCCACGTCGTTTTGGATCATCTTGATGGCGTTGCGCATCTCGATGCGCAGCTTCGCGTCCAGATTGGAGAGCGGTTCGTCCATCAGCAGCACGCTGGGATGGATGACGATCGCGCGGGCCAGCGCGACGCGCTGCTGCTGGCCGCCGGAGAGCCTGTCGGGCATGCGGTCCTGATACTCGGTGATCTTGACGGTCTCCAAGATCTCGTCCACGCGGCGCTTGATCTCGTCCTTGGGTACTTTGCGGTTCTCAAGGCCGAAAGCGACGTTCTGGCGCACGTTCATGTGCGGAAAGACCGCGTAGTTCTGAAACACCATGCCGATGTTTCGCTTGGCCGGCGGCATGTCGTTGATGACGTCCTTGTCGAACGAGATCGTGCCGCCCTCGATGGAGTTAAAGCCCGCCACCATGCGCAGCAGCGTCGTCTTGCCGCAGCCGGACGGCCCCAGCAGCGTGAAGAACTCGCCGTCGCGCACGTTCAGCGAAAGGTCGGGAATGATGGTGTTGTCGCCGTACTTCTTGACGACATGCTGAAAGGCGATGGAAACGCTCAACTGTATTCCCCCCGTTTTTGCTTTCTGGAAAGGAAAGGGCGTGCCCCGTGGACACGCCCGAAACAGGCCGCTTGATGTTGCCTCAGATGTCCATGATGACGTCCTGAATCTTATCCTTGATTTCAGACGTGTGGGACGTGACGTAGTCGGAATCCTCGAAGATCAGGTGGATCTCGCTCATCGGCGTCATGAACTCGTTGCCCGCGTTCACCTCGCGGATGGGGCGGCTGGTGGTGTTCTCGGCCAGGAAGACCTGCGCTTCCTCGGAGAGCATGAAGTCCACGAACGCCTTGGCGCTGTCGAGGTTCTTGCAGTTCTTGACGATGCCGATCTGCGCGGGCAGGAACACGGTGCCCTCGACCGGGTAGATGATCTTGATATTGGTGGCGCCGCTCTTGAGCAGCGTGACGCAGGGGTCTTCATAGGTCAGGCCCACGACGTACTCGCCGTTCTGCACGCCCTTGTACACCGCGCTGGAAGAGCTGGTGATCTTGCCGTTGACGTTGGTGTACAGGTCCTTGACGTACTGCCACGCCTCGTCGGACTCGTAGCCGCCCATCGCCAGCAGCATGTTGGTCACCTGGCAGAAAGCGGAGGAGGAGTTCACCGGGTCGGCGGAGACGATCTTGTCCTTGAGCTCGGGCTGCAGCAGGTCCTTGTAGCCGTTCACTTCGATGCCCAGCTCGGCCAGCAGGTCGGTGTTGACCAGCAGCACGGAGCCGTCCACGGTGTAGTTGGTGCAGTAGCCCAGCTTGTTCTGGTATTCGGCCATGAGGTTCTTGTCCTCGGGGGAGTAATAATCCTGGAACAGGTCCTTGTTGGCCACGTAGTTGGCCAGCGAGCCGCCGTACATGAGGTCGAAGGTCGGGTTTTCAAGCTCGTTGGCGATGCGCTTCATGCAGTCGCCGGAGCCCATGGACTCCACGGTGACCTTGATGCCCGTCTTCTCCTCAAACGTGGGGATGATGGACAGCAGGCCGTCGCTGTTCGGCGAGCAGATGGTCAGCTCGCCCTCCGCCAGGGCCGCGCCCGTCATGCCGAGCACCAGCAGAGCCGCTACGAGCAGGGAAAGAAACTTTTTCATTGCGAAACGCCTCCAGTTCTTTTTGTCCGGAACCGATAAATCCTTCGGTTCCCATCTGTCATTATTATATAGTCCCCATCCAGAAAAAAGCAATCAAAACGATGTAGGGCATTTCTGCAACATTGTGGAGGATTCTGCTATCGGGGGGCGAAACGCGCCCCCTTGCGGCCCCAGGCAGACAAAAAGGCCGCAGGAACGTCCCTGCGGCGCTTTTTCTGATGGCGTTTAGTCCCTCGGCTGCGTGCCCACGTAGTAGATGGGCTTCACCGCCTTATAGGTATCCTGATAGCGGTATTCGCGGGAAATCGGGTTGCCGTTCTGATAGGTGACCAGATAGACGTTGACCTTGTAACCCTCTTCGCCTTTTTTGTATACGAAAGGCTCTTCATCCACATAGACGACGTACTTCTGTTCCTTGTCCTCGCGGTACTCCGGCTCCGGAATCGGCAGCGTCTCCGCGACCTCGGTCTCCAGCTTATAGGTGTATCCGTTCGGGTCGGGCCTGCCGTAAATCCTGAAGACGCAGTTCTTGCCCTTGCCCTCGGATTCCGCCTGGATGTAGATGTCCGCGCCCGTGTTGTTCTTGAAGACGAAGTCCGGGCCGTTGTCCGCGACCGTGGCGTCCAGTCCCTTGTCCAGATAGCCCACGACGAGGCCGTGGTTCGTGCGCTTGACGATCTCCAGCCCCGCGCCGATCACCGCGTTGTACAGCGTGGAGGAAACCTGGCAGATGCCGCCGCCATACCCCTCGACATACTCGCCGTAGGCGATTTCCAGCGCCGGGTACCAGCCGTTCTTCTGCGTGCGCTTGCCGGTTACCTTGTTGAAGGAGACGCTCTCGCCCGCCTTCACCACCATGCCGTTGAAGTAGTCGCAGCCCTTGGCGACGTTGGCCAGGCGGCCCTCCGTGTTGCCGCTGTTGTTGCGCAGCGGCGTCTTGTAGGTGGAGAGCAGCACGATCTCGCTTTCAAGCTGCGCGCGCGTCACCGACGGCTGAATGACCTGCGGCGTGAGCGTCACGGTGCCGGATTCGAGCCTGTCCACCATGCCCATGATCTCCTCGTGGGCGAGCGTGGTGTCCAGCACGTAGCCGACCGCCTCGTCCGTATAGGTAAAGGGCGGAACCTTCGTGCTGTCGGGAATGCGTTGCGCGTCCACCGCCGGGGTGTCCACCTGCGCCTTGATGTTCATCAGCAGCGCGTCGATGCCGCTCAGATCGTAGGCGAGCGTCGTATAGCGCTTGACCGGCTCGCTTCTAAGCGCCTTGACCTGCTGATAGCGCTCCTGCGTGGAGCCCGTGCGGCCGACGTTCCAAAGCTGGTTGATCTGATCGCCCACGTCGTAGCGCATGTTGATCGTGCTGGGCGTGATGCGCCCGACCTCCGAGCCGTTTGAGACGAGCGCTACGCTCCACGCGCCGATCGAGGAGACGACCTGCGCGGAAACCGCGTCGTACGCCTCCTGCTGCGTCATGCCGCCGATGGCGATGTCGTTGATGTACAGGTTCGGGTAAAACACGCCTTCGCCCTGCGCGAGCGTGTTCTTGACGTCCAGCACGTACATGCCGCCCATGCCGACGCCCGCGAAGAGGACGACCAGCACCAGCAGCGCCGGCAGGATGCTGCGGCGGCGCTGCCCGCCGCCGGACCCGCCGCTCTTGCGCGGCGGCGCGCCGTAGCGGGTCCCCTGCGTGCCGGCGCGCGCGTAGGTATTCCTCGCGGCGGGGCGCTGCGTGCCGCTCTGCGAAGGCGGCCTCTTCGCGCCCGGCGCTGCGGCCTTGCGC
>JAEXCG010000193.1 GCA_023402355.1 Bacillota bacterium
GGATGGCTTTGAGCATCTTGGCCACCAGCTTCACCTTGGAGCGCGGGGTAACGGAGAACACATTGCGGTAGAAGTGAACGGTACAGCGCTGGTATTTAGCCTCGGGAAACACTTCTCCCACCGCCTCTAGCATTCCCAGACGCTTGTCTCCAAAGATAAGTTTTACGCCGTTCAGGCCGCGGCCGCGGAGTCACTGAAAGAAACTGACCCAACTTGCCTTGTCCTCTTTCATCCCCCCGGCAGCACCCAGAACCTCTCGGTATCCATCCTCATTGACGGCAATTGCAACTAAAATGGCCACGTTTTCGTACTCTCCACCCCAGTTTCAGCGCAGATAGATGCCATCCACATAGACGTACGGATATCGGCCGCCCTGCAGCGGGCGGTTACGCCATTCCTCAATGTGTATATAGGCTTTCTTGTTCAGTTCGCTGGTGGTAGAGGGGGATACCTTGCTGCCCCACAGGGCTTCCGTAATGTCCTCCACACGGCGTACGGAGACACCGGCCAGGTACATCTCAATAAGTGCTTCCTCGACGCTGCTCTCATCTCACGACGACGGAACCGTTCAATGATAGCCGTCTCGAACAAGATCCCTTTGAGGCGCGGCACCTTGAGCGTGACATCCCCCGAGGTGGTGGTGAGGTTTCGGCTGTAGTGGCCGTTGCGGTGCCCCTGGCGATCCTCGCTACGCTCGTATCGGGCCGCCTGCGTCAGCTTCTCCGCCTCGGCCTCCAGCAGCTTATTCAGGGTTTCTTCCACGCTGCCGCGGACCAATTCCTTGATCTGCCTCTTGATTACTTCCTCGTTCAGCTGTACAATCTTTTTAGGCATGGTTTGCTTTCTCTTTTCAGAATAGTGGTGTTGCAACTTCATTCTACCAGAGATCCACAAACCATGTCTCTCTTTTTTATCCCTTTTTCAATTTGCGCAATTTATCTTACCTTATCAAAAAGGCAGTACCTACAGCTGATAACTACAGGTACTGCCACATTTGATGGGGTGAGAAATCAGTCATTACTGATCCGCTTATACGTCGTAACGCTCCTTAGGTATTCCTTTGTTGTCCCACGCAGAACCAGTTCTGCGTATGCTCTAGGGTCATTGTAGATCAGATAATCCAGCTCCGACCGTTCATACATGCTATCAGCCACCTCATTCTCCACTGTCGTACAGTCGATCGCTACGGTCACGCCATCGTCCGGCATCTGAATCTCCACGCACCCTGTATCCATGTTGAACTCACAAGTGACATTTGCTTTCATGTGGAAGCCCTGCCTTTTTTCATGTTCGTTCATCTATCTCAACGTATTGTGCCTTACTTTTTCTTCTTCGGTCCTCTCGGCTTTGAGCTTGCCCTTTTGCGAACCCCGTTCCGAAAAAACTCGTCCTCGGTATTTCCGAATACAACAAATAATCCGAACCCGTCTCCTATTTGAAGGATGACCGGGTTCGGATTATATTGGTTTGGTGCGAGTGGTGATATAGGATTTATTCAAAAAAGCCAATAGAATCAAGGGTTCGTGGGTAGTCGAGAAGCGGTATTTACATAAACACGATTATAAATATGATTGAACAGGACAGTTACTAAGTATGTCGATTTAAATCGTTAGGCATTGATTTGACGCAACCAATCGCGAATATTTATACCCACGCGAATAATATCTAGTTCATCAAGCACTCCACTATGCATAATTACATTTCTGGATTTTTCAATAGCATCGAAGATTGTTTTTACCCACTCCTGTGCATTAGGGAAACCAAAAAACGGTTCAAAGCATGGCCAATTGCCTTGAGAACATATTATTTTAGGCAAATCGCCAAATTCCAAGTATGACATCATTGCATCTCCTCGATGAACATGCCATTTCACTTTTGTTTCCAAATTTTTTCTTGACTGTGCTTTTTCACGTATACTGTTTTGTATGCCTTTCCCCCACCATTCGGTACCATATGCTCCTACTAATGTCATGTAAACAAACTCTCTGCTTGCATTTTCAAAAGCGGTGATAGTTGCGAAAACAGTGATCATTGTTTTTGATTGCTCAACATATTTAGTATCAATCTCATCAAAATGCAATTTTCTTGCCAAATCCTCTGAAAAAAAGGCTTCTTCTGTTAAATATTTTTTTCGCCCCGCCTTATCCAAAGCTTCTTCTGCTAGTAACCCACGAAAAGCAAACGAATACAAATCGGTACTCATTTAGGTCACCTACTTTAGAGGAAGATGTTTTGCCAAACTAGCAAAAAGAGCATCATATACAGCTTGATCACGAGTGGCTGGGAGGTGGATATGTATATCGTAGTTCAAATCAAACCCTTTCAATTTCATTTCACCTTTAGGCTCTGACTTTACGCTTGGGGGATCCACTTGTTCCCCATCTGGCATGGGGGGCTCTTTTGAAATTGATGTAGGTGTATTCCAATCAGCATAAGCACAGAGATTCAAGAATGTGCTTGCCATATGACCTAATGTTGCATTTTCCTTTGAGCCACTCGTTAGCGTCTTAAATTTCCCGATGATTTCCTCCTTTGAGAGAGTATTCGCATTAATATTTAGTGCAAATAAGTCTGCATAAGCTTCTCTTATACCCGCGGCAACCATCTGCTTTGCACAGCTTTGGTCAAGAAACTTGAAATATCTATCTGTTGGGGTGCCTGAATCATCAAGAAAACCAATCGATTTTAGTACATTAACAAACTGTCTATCATTTGAACTTTTGTATCCCAGATCTTCCATAAATTTAACCGTAAACTTATCTGGCGCTTTTGCTGTCAGTAGAGTGTCAAAATATTGTGGAATTTTTGTAAAACTTCCGGTCATATAACTTGTTGGCAATGCCACCTTGCATGTCCTCCTTTTTATTATGATAAGAAATACCAAACGCAAATGACGACTTTAATTAATTATAACGCTGTTTACATGAAAAAGCTACCAGGATTTACTTGTTGTGACTACATGATGTGATTAAAACTGAGTCATATCGCAAGTGGTCTTATAGCATTAACCATCAAATGAGGTAGCAAATATAGGAAAAAGAAATCAGAGTCGTCAAATACGACGACTCTGATTTTGGTGCGGGAAACAGGACTTGAACCTGCATGAAATTGCTTTCACTAGAACCTGAATCTAGCGCGTCTGCCAATTCCGCCATTCCCGCAAGATGGTGGATGGGGGTGGATTCGAACCACCGAAGTCTGTGACGGCAGATTTACAGTCTGCTCCCTTTGGCCACTCGGGAACCCATCCATATAAAGTTGGAGCCGGTGAAGGGACTTGAACCCGCAACCTACTGATTACAAATCAGTTGCTCTGCCAATTGAGCTACACCGGCATTGCTTGCTCAACCGAGACGGTTGCGGCCCTTACAAGGAAAAAGGTGGCGACGCGGAAGGGGCTCGAACCCTCGACCTCCAGCGTGACAGGCTGGCATTCTAACCAACTGAACTACCGCGCCACAATGTGGTGGGCCTTCGGGGACTCGAACCCAGGACCAACCGGTTATGAGCCGGCCGCTCTAACCAACTGAGCTAAAGGCCCACATGGCACACCCATAAGATGGTGACCCCGAGGGGACTCGAACCCCTGTTACCGCCGTGAAAGGGCGGTGTCTTAACCGCTTGACCACGGGGCCACGATGCCTCTTGAGTAAATGGTCGGGGTGAAGGGATTCGAACCCCCGGCCCCATGCTCCCAAAGCACGTGCGCTACCAAACTGCGCTACACCCCGTCGAGCAATGTCTCAAGCAACGTAAATTATTATACACGCTTCAGATGCACTTGTCAATCATTTTTTGAAACTTTTTTGTCCTTTTTCGGCGAGCTGTGCGGCGGAGGCAAAAACCCGCCGCCGCGCAGCGGTCAGCAGCTTTCGTCCAGCAGCAAACCCTGCAGGGCGAGCAGGTACGACTTCCACCCAAACCCACAAATGACGCCCTTGCAGACGGGCGACAGATACGAATGATGCCGGAACTCCTCCCGCGCATGCACGTTGGAAAGGTGCACCTCGACGACGTTCAGCTTCGTCGCCGCAATCGCGTCGCGCAGCGCCACGCTCGTGTGTGTGTACGCCCCTGCGTTGAGGATGACGCCGTCTACACGCCCCATGTGCGCGTGCAGGCAGTCCACCAGATCGCCTTCGTGGTTGGACTGATAAAACTCTAGCTGCGCGTCCAGCGCCTGCGCCTCGCGCTCGAGGCGGGTGTTGATCGTCTCCAGGGATACGTCACCGTAAATGCCGGGCTCCCGCACGCCCAGCAGGTTCAGGTTGGGGCCGTTCATCACCAGAATACGCCGCACGGGAATACCTCCTTAATACGCAAAGCGGGCGGTGCCCGCTTCCTCCTCTGAATATCCGCTTCCGCGCCTCGCGCCTTTTCACGCGGCCGCGGCTCACATTTATAATCGCCTGCTCAGCGGGCGGTGGCCCGCTTCCTCCTCCGAATATCCGTTACCGCGCCTCACGCCTTTTCACGCGGCCGCAGCTCATATTTGTAATTACCTGCTCAGCGGGCGGTGCCCGCTTCCTCCTCCGATATCCGTTACCGCGCCTCACGCTTTCTCACGCGGCCGCGGCCTTCAAATCTTCCTATAGATTCAAAAAGGGGCTCTCCGCACGGGAAAGCCCCAATATGTGTCTCTTACTCTGCGTCGTCTTCCTGCGCGGCCACAACCGCGTCGATGTCAACCGGCTGCGCCTCTTCAAAGCCCAGATCGGTGCCCGGAATCTCGTCGGAGTAGTTGAACGCTTCCTCTTCCAGCGCCTCGCGGATGGACAGGCTGATGCGCTTGGCCTCGCTGTCCACGCTGAGCACCTTCACGCGCACGATCTGGCCCACCTGAACGGCGTCCTCGACCTTCGCGATGCGGGTGAGCGCGCACTGGGAGATGTGCACCAGGCCGTCCAGGCCCGGCTCCAGCTCGACGAACGCGCCGAACGTGGTGATGCGCACGACCTTGCCCTCGACGATGGAGCCCACCGGGTACTTCTCACCGGCGACATCCCACGGACGCGGCTGCAGCTGCTTGTAGCCAAGCTGAATGCGCTCGCGCTCCGGATCGAGGGAAAGAATGACCACGTCGATCTCCTGATTCGGCGTCACGACGTCGGAGGGATGCTTTACGCGGCCCCAGCTCAGGTCGGTGACGTGCACCAGACCGTCCACGCCGCCGATGTCGACGAACGCGCCGAAGTCGGTCAGGCGGCGGACGATGCCCTTGACGACGTCGCCCTCATGCAGCTTTTCCCAGACTTCCTTCTTCTTCGCGGCGGCTTCTTCCACCAGGTAGGCCTTGCGGGAGGCGACGATGCGCTTCTTCTGCTTGTCCACCTCGATGATCTTGAGCTGCATGGGCTTGCCCACGAACTCCTCGATCTTCTCGACGTAGCGCTGCGAAAGCTGCGAAGCGGGGATGAACGCACGAACGCTCATGACGTTTGCGATCAGGCCGCCCTTGACGGCCTCCTTGCCTACGCCCTCCACATACTCGCCAGCGTCGTACTTCTCCATCAGTGCGTCCCAGTTCTTGCGGTTCACGATGTTGCGCTGAGAGAGCACCACATTGCCTTCGCCGTCGTTTACCTTGACGACTTCGACCTCGATCTCATCGCCGATCTTGCACTCGTCGGGATTGATCATGTCGCTCTTCTTCATCAGTCCATCGGACTTGTAGCCGATGTTGACGCAAACCTCGTCGTCCGTGATCTGCACGATGGTGCCGGTAACTGTCTGGCCGGTGCGGATCTTGACCAGTGTCTTCTCGACATCAGCCATGAAATCGCTATCGGCCTGCTCGAGAACCTGATCCTTTTCCATGTCGTTCATGCGGGTTACAACCTCCTTAAGTGACCATTCCGGCGTGGATGCGCCGGCGGTTATCCCTATATGATCTCGCGGGTTAAAATAACCCGGCGGGATATCGTCCCTGCTCTCCACCAGCAGCGATCTCTTGCAGTGCGCAAGGCAGGTTTCAAACAGCTTTCTGGTGTTGGAGCTGTTCCTTCCGCCTACCACGAGCATGACGTCGACCTGCTTGGAGAGGGCGGCGGCTTCCTGCTGGCGCAGCGCCGTCGCGCGGCAGATGGTGTCTTCCACGGTGAGTTCCTGAACGCGATCCCTGAGCGCCTGCGAAACCTCCGCGAAGCGGTCGGAGCGAATCGTCGTCTGCGCGACGACCAATGCGCGCGGAAGGAGAGGAACTTTCTTGGCGTCCCCTGCGCGCTCCACGATGTACACATCCCCGTGCGCCCAGCCCGCGATGCCTACGACCTCCGGGTGATCCTCCTCGCCCACGATGACGACGGGATCGCCGTTTTGGCTGTAGCGTTCGACCAGCTCGTGCACGCGCGCCACATGCGGGCAGGTCGCGTCCACCATGTTCAGCCCGCGCCTGCGGCACTCGGCATAGACCTCGGGCCGTACGCCGTGCGAACGGATGATGACCGTGCCGCGCTCGATCTCATCCAGGGATTCGATCGGGTGGACGCCCATCTCGTCCAGGCGGCGAACCGCCTGCGGGTTGTGGATCAGCGGCCCCAGCGTATAGCAGGGCTTCCCCTCCTGCGCCAGCGCGAAGGCGGCCTCGACCGCCCGCTTCACGCCGAAGCAAAACCCGGCGTGCTTACCAATCGTCAGCTGCATAGTCCTCCCATCGCTCCGCCATCCTCTACTCAGAGCGAATACCGTTAATTATTCGCGATTCCCCTTGTTTTTCCTGCAAAAAAAGCAATTTTCCCTTAAAAATTTTCGCTCTGCGCGCGCAGCTGCGCAAAGGAGGCTTCCAGGCGGTGCGTAAACATATCGCAGGCGTCCCTGTCCACCCCATTTTGGCGCAGGTCGGCGAGCTCCACGGGCTTTCCGACCATGACGCGCATGCGGCGAAAGGGCCGGTACCTGCCCGCGATGTACACCGGGATCACCGGAACGCCGCTTCGCAGCGCCAAGACCGACGCGCCGGATAGCAGCGGCAGCATCTCGCCCGTCTTGCTGCGCGTGCCCTCCGGGAAGATGCCGAGGGTTTCGCCCTCCTTCAGCACCTTCATCGCCGTTCGCATGGCGCCCATGTCCATGTTGCCGCGGTCCACCGGGAACGCGTGCACCTGCGTCCAGACCCAGGCCATGAACTTATTGCTGAACAGCTCTTTTTTGCCCATGAAGTGAATTTCGCGCCTCAGGTTGCACATGGCCAGCGTCAGCGCATCGAGCATGCACACGTGGTTTGCCATGATGATGTAGTTGCCCTCCCGCGGGATGTTCTCCCGCCCATAAAACCGCATGAAGAACACCAGCTTGGCGAGTACGACGTACAGCGCCATCACGAAGCTGTACAGGAACGTGTGGCGCGGCTTCTGCCTGGCCTGCGCATCGTTGCTCATGCCTGCGCCCCCTTAACCATGCCGACGATGGCCTCGACCACTTCCTCCAGCGTCATGTGGGTCGAATCGAGCAGCACCGCGTCCTCGGCCTGCCGCAGCGGGTTGACCTTGCGGCCGGAGTCCTGTTCGTCCCGGGCGATGAGCGCCTCCAGCACCTCTTCGTAGGTGTCCGGCATCCCCTTTTCCTGCATCTCCAGATAGCGCCTCCGCGCACGCTCGCGCGGGTCCGCCGTCAGGAAGATCTTGAGCGTCGCCTGCGGCAGCACGTTCGTGCCGATGTCCCGGCCGTCCATGAGCAGGTCGCAGCCCTGGGCGATCTGCCGCTGCATGGCGACCATCTGCTCGCGCACGGCGGGCCACTGGGAAATCGCGGACGTCGCCGCGGAGACCTCCGGCGTGCGGATGAGGTCCGATACGTCTTCCCCGCCGAGCAGCGTGCGCTGGCGCCCCGCCTCGTAGCGCACGTCCACCCGGCAGCCGCTCAGCGCGGAGCGCACCGCCTGTTCGTCCTGCGGGTCGACGCCCCTGCGCAGCATGTACAGGCCCGCCGCGCGGTACATCGCGCCCGTATCCAGATGCAAAATGTGCAGTTTTTCCGCGACCCTGGCGGCGATGGACGACTTGCCCGCGCCTACCGGCCCGTCAATAGCGATGTTTATCGGCATTTTTTTATACTCCTTTTCCTCTGTCTTGCTCACACCGAGCGATGGCCCATGCCGAGGCAAATTTCATTGAGGTGCACCAGGCCGATCGCGAGGAACAGCGAGACGACGACGTGCTGCTCGCATCTCGCCACGCCGATCTTTCCGCCGACGTTCAGCCCCAGCGCCTTGTCAGAGATCTGCATGAGCGCCTCGTGCGTCGCCCCGGCGACGACGCCCTCCTCGTGCGAGGTATCAGCGATCACGCCCTCCCGTTTGGCCGCGATGACCGCGCGTTCCACCATGCGGGAGACGGAGGTCAGAAATTCGCCGCCAAAGTCCACCGCGGCGGTGCGGATGTTTTCCTTCGCATACTCTTCCTTGAGGCGGTATTCCTCTTCGCGCGTGCGCGTCATCGCGAGCATGACGGCCGCGCGCGCTACGTCCCGGCTACCCATATCGTCCACGCGCTGTGCCTTATCCATGATAGCCTCCATCTTCGGGCGAGCCCGATTACTCTTTGTCGTAGGGCATTATACCAAAAAACGCGCGCCGTTTCAATGAAAGCGGCGCGCGCATTCGTCTTATACGTGAAAGAGCATTTCTCCATAGGTCGGAACAGGCCACAGATCGCGGGGCAGCACCGTCTCCAGCGCGTCCGAGGCGGCGCGGATGCGCGCCATCGTGGGCAGCACCGCGTCCCGCCACTCGCGGGCGTTTTCGCAGGAAACCGTGCCGTGGAGGCGCTGAATCGCTTCTTCCAGCCCGGCCAGCTCGCGCGCGAGCGTCTCCACCTGTTCGCTCACGAAAGCAAGCTGCCCGGTCTGCACGGGCGTCTTTAATCCGGCCGCTTCGATGTGCGTCTTTTGCTGGGCGAGCTCGTTTTGCCAGCGCATCGCCGCGGGCAGCACCAGCTCGTGCATCATCTTGACCATCGTGCGCGCCTCGATGCGCAGCGTCTTGATGTACGCGTCCTCGCGCACGATGGCGCGGGAAATCACCTCGGTGCGCGTGAGCACGCCGTGGCGCTCAAAGAGCGCGATGCTCTTCTCCGTCGTCAGCGTCTCAATTGCCTCCACCGTGGTCGGGTATTCCACCAGACCGCGGCGGTTGGCCTCCTCGCGCCACGCCTCTGAATAGCTGTTTCCATTGAAGATCACGCGCCGGTGCGTCGTGAACAGGTCCCGCAGCACCGAAATCGGCTCGTCCCCCGCCT
Organism: Bacillota bacterium; assembly: GCA_023402355.1. Lineage (GTDB taxonomy): Bacteria > Bacillota > Clostridia > Christensenellales > Aristaeellaceae > Beduinella. The sequence goes on from JAEXCG010000193.1 coordinate 9,234, forward strand.
CCAGGCGGTCCGCCACCTGGGCGAGCTGGTCCGCGACGACGGTCGCCATCACGGTGTTGAGCGTGGAGGCGGATTCCGAGGAGCCGAGCATGCGGAATTCAAACTTGTTGCCCGTAAACGCGAAGGGCGAGGTGCGGTTGCGGTCGGTGTCGTCCGCGAAGAGCTTGGGAATCGTCGTGACGCCCGTGCTGATCTCGCCATGCCCCTTGAATACGCGCTCGGAAAGGCCGCAGGCGTGCTCGACCATCTGCAGGAGCGCGTCGCCGATGAACACGGAGAGCATGGGCGTCGGGGCCTCGTGGCCGCCCAGGCGGTGGTCGTTGCTCGCGCTCGCGGCCGCCATGCGCAAAAGCCCCGCGTGCTCGTCCACCGCGGCGATGACCGCCATGAAGAAAAGCAGGAAGACGGTGTTTTCCTCCGGGTGCTTGCCGGGGTTCAGCAGGTTCCTGCCGTCCTCCGTGGAGAGCGACCAGTTGTTGTGCTTGCCGCTCCCGCTGACGCCCTCAAACGGCTTTTCGTGCAGCAGGGCCGCCATGCCCCGGCGGGCCGCCACCTTGCGCAGCAGCATCATCGTCAGTTGGTTCTGGTCGCAGGCCGCGACCGCGTCGTCGAAGAGCACCGCCACCTCGTGCTGAGAGGGCGCGACCTCGTTGTGCTGGGTCTTCGCGGCGACGCCCATCTTCCAAAGCTCCTCGTTGAGCTCCGCCATGAACTCCGAGACGCGCTGGCGGATCGCCGCGTAGTACTGATCCTCCATCTCCTGCCCCTTGGGCGGGCGGGCGCCAAAGAGCGTCCTGCCGGTGTAGATCAGGTCGCGGCGGCGGCGGTAGAGCTCGCGGTCGATGAGAAAGTACTCCTGCTCGAGGCCGACGTTGGCCTTGACCCGGCGGGTGTGCGTATCGCCCAGACAGCGCAGCACGCGGACCGCCTGACGGGACAGCGCCTCCTGCGCGCGCAGAAGGGGCGTGCGCGTGTCGAGGGCCTCGCCCGCGTAGGAGCAGAAGGCGGTCGGGATGCAAAGGGAGATGACCCCGTCCGGGTCCTCCCGAATGAAGGCGGGCGACGTGCAGTCCCACGCGGTGTAGCCGCGCGCCTCGAACGTAGCGCGCAGCCCGCCGGAGGGGAAGGAGGAAGCGTCCGCCTCGCCGCGGATGAGCGCCTTTCCGGTAAACTCGAGCAGCACGCCGCCCGCGTGCGGGGTCAGAAAAGCGTCCTGCTTCTCGGCGGTCTGCCCGTTCATCGGCTGAAACCAGTGGGTGTAGTGCGTCGCCCCGCGTTCGACGGCCCACTCCTTCATAGCGGAGGCGATCACCTCCGCGATCGCCGGGTCGAGCTCCGCCCCCTCGTCGATCGTGCGGTGCAGCGCCTTGTAGACGTTCTGCGGCAGACGCGTCTGCATCACCTTATCGGAAAATACGTTCTGACCGAACATGTCCGCGAGCATTTCCTGGCTTTTCTTCATCTTTCCGAACTCCTTCGTGTGATTTTTCGTCAAAATCCGCCACTTAAAAACCACTTTCGGCTGGAAAATCTGCCATTTTGTGTTCCCCTTTACCACTTTACGCTTTTGTGCTAAAATAAAGACGATATCCTGACAGGAGGAACAGTCTTTCCACGGACGCGCGCAAGGCCGGCGTCCGGGCTGTCGGGGCCATTGAGAACCGCACGAACGCCTGATTCGCAGGTTCGCCCTCCGGCGGGACGCCGGAGAAAAAAGGAGGTTTAGGTCATGTACCGCTATCCCACATCGACCAGCTCGCTCAAAATGCGCAGGCGGATGTCCATCCTGCTGGTGCTGACGCTGGTGCTCGCCATCGCCTGCATCAGCCTCGGCATCGCCTATGGCCGGGCAGCCAACGCAAACGTGAATACATCGAAAATTCTGGTGGCCAAGGCGCAAAATGAGGTGTCCAACGCAAAGACGCGCGCCTATCAGCTCACGCAGGCCAGCAGCTCGAGCGTCGCGGCGATGGTCGCGCAGGTGCGCCAGCACGTCTACGCGCTGCACCAGATCAACGAGCTTACGACCGGCATCTACGGCGGACGTCAGGTGTTCATCGACGAGACGCTGCTAACCGCGTGCGACGAATTTTTGAACGAATGCGACGCTAAGATACAGGGCGGCTCATCGCTCTCGGTCACCTTCGTCAACCTGCGCGACGCCATCGACGCCCTGTACGAGAGCATCTCCCTCGCGGCCGCATAACGCACGATTTTAGAGTTTTCGAAAGCAACGTCCGTTCATTTTGCCCATCAAGCGGCGTTCCAAGTCGATTTTTCCTGTTAAGAAGCAGAAAATCCGAACGCCGCGTTCTTTAGGATAGTACCATGTTTTAAAGCATCATGCAAGGCTCGCGCGAAAAAAATCCGCTCCGACATGAAAGTCGGGCGGATTTTTTCATGCAAAGCGTCCAGCGCCGAAGGACAGGCCGAACGCGCGCCCGCCCGTCCTTATCTCTTCCGGGCGCGTCGGCGAATGAAAAGCAGGCGTGACCCAAATCACGCCTGCCAAGCCAAATCGCTGGGGAAAAAATTACGCTTACGCCGAAGCGTAGCGGTTCGCGCGCACCTCGTCGCCGTATTGCATCAGCACGATCGGGTCCAGCCGCGATAGGTTCAGCGGGTTGACGAACAGCGACTCCACGCGCTTTACGTCCTTCGCCCCGGCGCATGCGAGGAAATTCTCGACGGGCAAAAGGTCGTACTGCACGCAGGGCAGCTTGTAGTGCATCGGCAGGATCACCCGGGGATGAATCCGCTCGCACAGCGCCCAGGCTTCCTTGGGGCCGATCGTGTACACGCCGCCGACGGGCACCATCAGCACGTCCACCGCGCCGATCTGCTTGAGCTGCGATTCTTCCAGCATACAGCCCAGATCGCCCATATGCAGCACGTGCAGCCCGTCGATCTGAAAGGCAAACAGGGTGTTCTTGCCGCGCGCATTGCCCTGCACGTCGTCGTGCCAGGTCGAATAGCCCGTGATGCGCACGCCGCAAACGTCGTGCTCCCCCGTCTGGTCCACGATGATCGGGTTTCCCTCGATCCCGAAGCGGTTGTTGTGGTCGTGGTGCTCATGGCTGATGCACACGACGTCCGCCTCCGTCCTTTGCATGGGGTAGCCGACGGACTCGTCGTAGGGGTCCGTGACGATCCGCAGTCCGTTGTCCGCGGTCAGTAAAAAGCTCGAATGTCCAAGCCATCGAATGTTCATACATCATCCTCCTTGTGAATCGGTCGGAGGTTTTATTTCTCCTGATCCATCTATCCAAAACCGGCCGGTCGCGTTAGCGCCCTCGGGCGCGCCGATGCCGTCCCCGGCCAGATCGTTTGACAGGTACAGCCCGCACAGGTACAGCGCCCTGCGCAGGCCCTGGCGCTGCGCCGCAGCCGCCTGCTGCAAAAAGCCCTCCAGCGTGCCCGCGCCCGCGAGAAAGCGGAGCATTGCATCCACCAGCGGACGCCCCTGCGCTTCGACCGGCCCGCCCGGCTGCCCAAAGAGCAGCAGCTGCCGGCAAAGCGATTGCCGACGCCAGGCCGCCTGATCCCACGGACCCGCGTTCGCCCCGGCGCCCTCGGGAATCGCGTAGGCCGCGTCCGGCAGGCCGAAGAGCAGCATCCCCCCGCGCGTGTCGGCGGGCCGAAAGCCCGCAGCCTCTAGCGCCCTGTACAGCGCCTCCGGGGTTTGCGCGCGGCGCGGCGCGTCGGTGAGAAAAATCGGCCCTTCCCGCGTCACGCGAACGAAGCACCCGCGTCCGTCCAGCGCGCGCATCAGCGCCTCACGCGCGTCCTTTCGAAAGTCGGCAAGACGCTTCATGGCTTGACCCGGTACGTCATCTGCACCGTGTTGCGGGAAAGCAGCTCGCCCTGAACGTACACGTCGTATCGCAGACGCACCTTCGAGCCGACGCCCGCCTCGCTGAAGGACGCTTCCTGCGTCCGGACGGTGAGGTCCATCGCGCCATAGGGCGTCTGATAGAGGCTCCGGCTCTCTTCGCCCGGCACGAGCGTCAGCTCCATCGAGCAGATTCCGTGCCGCCAGAGGCGCACGCCCTTCTCCTCGATCCGAAGCTCCACGTCCGTCTCCTGGCCCTCTTCGTCCTTCTCCACGTAGCGCAGCGCCGGTCCCTGCGGCAGCCTGCGCACCTCGCCGCTGAAGGTCCGCCGCAGCGTCTGCCGCTCCTTTTGTGCGTCTTCCTGCACGCTGACGACTTGGATCAATACCGCATCAGCTTGGGACATCCTTATTCCTCCATCGTCAAATCGTGTACCTCATTATAACCATTTAGCCGCTCATTTGCAAGCGTCCTTACCGTCCGGCATGCCATAAAGCCCATTTTTCAAGAGGGTTTCACAGCTTTTACGCCGTCAATTTTGCATTTTCTGCGTCAATCTGCTTTAAAATCTCCAATTCTTCGCCCGTTTTTGCGTCTATGTAGATCAGGTAATAGCCGCCGCCGAACATGCCGGAGAACTCATAGCACAGCTTTTCGCCGCCCTCCAGCGGAATGACGCAAAGGCGCCTGCGCTTGATGTCAAGGCGCGCGCTCACCCGTTCCTGCGCCTCCTCCTGGCTGAGCGTGGGCTCGCCCAGCTCGCGCGCCGTGTGGTTCATCAGGTAGTTGTTGCTCTCGATTCCCACCACCGCGCCGGTATCCGCGCGCACCTGCACCTTGATGAGGTCCGGGTAGAGCAGCACGCCGTCCTGCACCGCGGCGAAGTTGATGACCGCAAGCCCGTCGTAGAGCTGCCAGTAGTTCGGCTCCATGTGCCCGTAGCCCCGCGAGGAGAGGAATTCGTACGCCTTGAGCGCGCAGTCCGCCACCGTCATCTGCTGGGCATACTGTGCGCTTTCCGGCATCATCCACAGCACGTGCCCGCCGCGCCGGGTCACCTGCACGTCCAGCGTGCCGTCCGCCTGCGTGTCGACCGCCAGGCCGTACGCGGGGATGACGCCGCCGCTGTCTACCGCCGCGCGCACGTTTACCACGCGCTCGGGCCCCACAAACGCCTTCGCGCGCTCCATGGCCTCTTCCAGGGTGATCTCCTCCCCGGTCAGACCCTTGGGCTGCACGTCGTGCCGGCCGTCCGAAAACGGCCCGTCATAAATCAGGCTCGGGTACTCGATGCCGCTGGCGCTTCCCGTGATCTGCTCCAGCTGCGGCGCGTCGTCCCCCTCGTCCGCCCACATCTCCGTCGAGTCCAGCACGATGTCCTCGCGGGACAGCACGTCCCCCAGGCTCGTCAGCTGCTCGTTCAGCCCGTCGCAGGTCTTGAGCAGCGCCTCCCACTGCGTCAGATCGTCGCTTGAGAGCATGCTGCCCCCCGCCACGCGGCCAGACAGCGTGAGCGCGTAGTCGCTTACCTGGCCTACGAGCTTGGTCGTGCTCGACACGGCCGTGTGGCGTAGCGGAAGCTGCGCAAGGCTCGCCTGCGCGGATTCCGCCTGGCGCGCGATCTCCCCGAGCAGCGAGACCGTCTGCTGCGGGCCGGAGGCCACGAGCAGCTTCTCGATGCGGATTTCCATGTCCGACAGCGCGCCCGCGACCTCCAGCAGCGCGCGCTGGCGCACCGCGGCGGCCTGCAGGGCGAGCGTCCTGTTCGCCTGCCACTGCCAGGCGCCGAATCCCACTGAAACGACGAGCGCAACCGCCAGCGCCGCCAAAATCCCCTTCTGTTTCACGCTTCAGCCTCCTCCATCAACCCGGTCGCGCTCATATGGCAAAGTTATGCCGGCCGATGCTCAACTGCACCTCGCGCGTCCAAATCCACTTGCTCGTGGAGGTCGCGGGGTTGTAGTAGTAAATGCAGCCGCCGGTCGGGTCCCAGCCGTTCATGGCGTCGCGCGCGGCGCGCAGCGATTCGCTGTCCGGGGTCAGGTTGACCTGCCCGTCCGCGACCGCGTCGAACGCGCCCGCCTGATAGATGACGCCCGAAATGGTGTTGGGAAAGGAGGGATGGCGCACGCGGTTGAGCACCACCGCGCCGACGGCCACCTTGCCGACGTACGGCTCCCCGCGCGCCTCGCCGTGGATGATGCGCGCCAGCAGGTAGATTTCATTTTCGCTGTAGCCCGCCGAGACCGTCACGCTCTTGTCGCCGCCCGCGGAAAGCGAGATGCCCATCGCGTTTGCCGTCGACTGGCCGACCGCGCCGTCCGCCTTCAGCCCGTTCTTCTTCTGAAAACGGACGACCGCCTGATATGTGCCCTCGCCGAACACGCCGTCCACCGCGCCGTCATAATAGCCCCACTGCTTCAGCCTGCGCTGAATGCGCATGACCTCGTCCCCGCGCGAGCCCCAGGCGACGACCGTCGCCGCCTCCGCGATCTGCGCGCAGACGACCATACAGGTCACCAGCAGCAGGACCCCCATGCGCATGCGCCTCATCTGCCTGCTCATATCGATTCTTCCTCCCCGCAAAAGATCCGCTTTAAAATGGACGTCCAGTGCACGGGCTCGTCGGGCGCCTCCCCGCCGACCGGCTGCGCCGTGTCCGCCGCCGCGTCCCGTCCGTCCTCGATCAGGCACAGCGAGGGATACAGCACGCACCACCAGTTGCGCCCGCCGCCGCCGCCCAGCACGATGCGCAGCGCCGGATACGTGCCCGCGGGCACCGTTTCCCCGCCGTACACGCGCGTGGGAAAATCGCACAAGCCGAAGCTCGCCTCGACGCTCCCGTCAAACCCCTCCGCGCGCGCCGTCTCAAGCGCGGTCTGTTCGATGGCCGCGAGGTTTTCCTCGATCGCTCCGCAGGCGGCTTCGTAGGACTCCCTGGAGAGCGCCGCGCCGAACGCCTCGAGCACCGCGTCGCGCACCTTCAGCTTGACGGCCTGATCGGCCGGTTCGTCGCTTCGCGCGACGACGTGAATGCGGATCAGCTCGCTGTTTGAAAGCGCCGACCCGAGTGCGGAATCCCCCGGCGCATGCAGCGGCGCAAAGCACAGCGCTGCCGCCAGACTGAGCGCACACAAAAGACGACCCATGATGCCACCCCCTCGTGATGGCAACAGGGTCGTCCAAACGAACATTTTTTATGCGGCTATGCCTCGATTCAGGGGCGTATCTCCTGAATTTCCATACCGGCGCCCGCGCTGGCCGTCATATAGCAGGCGCGATAGGAAAAGCGCAGCTTCTGCCAGGCGGCGCGTGCCGTGCGCGCGTTGAGAAAGACGCCGAAGACCGCCGATCCGCTGCCCGTCATCTGCGCCGCGGCCGCGCCCTGCGCCCGCAGCGCCTCGATCGCCAGGCCGATTTCCGGGCGCAGCGCCTGCGCGACGGGTTGGAGGGTATTGCCCAGCGACTGGCACAGGGCGCGCAGATCGCCCGCGGCCAGCGCCTGCTGCGCCCGCTCCGTCTGCGGCTGGCGCGCAGGCGCGCCGGCCTGCTCGTGCAGCCTGCCGAACACGTCCCGCGTCGATAAGCCCCGGCACGGCTGGATGACGACCAGCCAGATCTGGCGCGCGCAAGGCAGGGGGGTGAGCTTCTCCCCTACCCCCTGCGCGCGCTGCAGGCCGCCCCGCACGCAGAAGGGAACGTCCGCGCCCACGCCAAGGCCGACGCGTTCCAGCTCTTCGTCCGTCAGGCCGCAGCACCACAGGCGGTTGAGCCCCACCAGTACGGCGGCCGCATCCGCGCTGCCGCCGCCCATGCCCGCCGCTACCGGAATGCGCTTGCCCAGCCAGAGCTTCGCCCCGCGGCGCACGCCGGTCGCGCTCGCAAGCTGCTGCGCGGCCTTCAGCACGAGGTTTCCCTTGTCGGACGGCACGCGCCCGCCTCTGCCCACCTCCAGCGTCAGCTCCGGCGCCTCCTCGATCGTGAGCGTATCCGCCAGCGTCACGGACTGCATCAGCATATCCAGTTCATGATAACCATCCTCGCGTTTTCCGCGGACGTCCAGCGTCCAGTTGATCTTCGCGCGGGCCTGTATGCGCAGCATCATCGCGTCCTCCGTACCTTTTTTTCTATTGTACTTCCTTTTGGGCGTTCCGGCAAGGGGAAGCCTTCTCAGGCCTCCATCGCGCCGCGCTTCAGGATGACGATCGGTTCGCCCGGGCGCACGTCCTGCAGCTTGGGGTTGAAGGCCGTCAGCGTCTCCTCCCCGATGCGATAGCGCTTGGCCACGTCCCAGGACGTCTCGCAGTCCTTGGGGTAGTACAGGATGATGCCGCCCGTCTCATCCGGCGCCTGCACGCTCTCCACGTCCGTGACGATGCCGAAGGGCTGCGCGCTGTATTCCATGCCTTCCAGCGCCAGAATGAAGCGAACCTCCGCCCGGTCGGACGTGATGGCCGACGCCACCGCCTCGACGCACTCCAGCGTGATCGCCGCGCTCGACGGCAGGTCGCACACGAACTGCATGGAGAACGGCACGTCCTGATGGACCGAGACAGGCACGTCCGAATCCATCGGCAGGTAGCAGAGCGTCACCCCCAGCATGCCGTCCACCCGAAGGCGGCCGTTCACGTTTTCGCGCGTGCCCGCCGCCGGCTGCACGAAGGCGGCCAGCATCGTGCCGATCGGCTGTGCGTCGTCCGGCATGGCGATCATCAGCTTGCCGCTCTCCCGCGCGATGCAGGTCAGGTCGTCGGTGTGCATTTCCACCGTCCGTCGCTGCGGCACCACCTGATCGCCCTCGGTCGTATAGGCGTCGTCGAGCAGCGTGCACTCCGTCTGCTCGGTCGCCCGGACGCTGACGAGCAGCTCCACCTCCGCGCGCAGGATGCGCGCGTCCTCGCTCGCCTCCATGGAATCGACCATGACGTCCACGATGCGCACGCGCGCGTCGATCTCGTCGTCGTCGCCCGTCTGCAAGGCGACGGCCTGCTCAAAGGGCGTGCTGTGGCGCGTCACCACGAGCGGATGCCCCGTCTCCCCCGCGTGGTAGACGGTCAGCTCGACCGTGCCCGTCACCGTCACGCGCCCGTCACCGCCGACGACGTCCTCCACGCGCGCGTTGGCCGTCGCGTAAAGCGTGTCCTCGATGCCCAAGCCGGCGGGCAAGTCGAATTCCTCGCGGATCAACCCCTTTTCGCTGCCGGTCGCCGTCGTGCGGCACAGGCGCATCTGCTGCCGCTTCGTCTTGAGCACGGAGGAGCCCGTGATGTCGGTGATCGCGTCGACGGGGGCGGCGGTCGTGACGACTGCCGAGAACGTCAGCGCCGCCGTAAGCGCGAGCCTGCCGCCGTTCGCCTTCGCGCTCGCGTCCTCCACGCCGACGCTCCAATCGAGCTGCATACGCGGGGTGACGCCCGGGGACTCTATGATCTGATGAAAGTCGCACCCCGTCTCGATCACCTGTACGCGCGTCAGATCTCCCTGCGTGTACAGGACGTGAAACACGACCTGCCCCGAAAGGGTGATCTTGTCGTTTTGGACCTCCGCCGTGCCCGGAACCGCCTGCGCCTGCACGCTGAGCACGGTTACCGGATCCCGCATGCTTCCCGGGAGCGCGACCTCCCCATCGATCATTGCCTGCTGCTGCAGGTTGGCTACCAGCCGTTCCGCTTCAACGCTTTCGCGCTCAATCTGCCATTCCATCCGCATGTCCCTCCCCTGATGCTGTTGCACGCTCCACCCTATGCGGGCTCGGACAGGGTTATGCCAAAATGAACGGCGCACGCAAGCCTCTCTTGACAGCGGCTTTCTCGCGTGGTAGGATGAAAGAAACACGGTGAACGGGAGCGGTCAGGCACATCGCGGTCGTATAGAGAGGGCGCGCCACAGGCTGAAAGCGCGCCTCGCCCAGTCCTGACCGGTTGCGCCCGGGAGTGCGAGGGGTAACGCCCTCCGGCGGCCGCCGATATCCGGCACGCGGCGCGCGCCGCATGAGCATAAAGCAAGAGTGGAACCGCGAATCCTTCGCCTCTTGTGCCTTCGGGCATGAGGGGGATTTTTATTTTCAGGAAAGGGCGATTCGTCATGAAACTTTACAACTCCGCGACCCGTCTCAAGGAAGACTTTATTCCCCACGAGAGCGGCAAGGTGAGCATGTACACCTGCGGCCCGACGGTCTATCACTTCGCGCACATCGGCAACCTGCGCAGCTACATCATGGAGGACGTGCTCGAAAAATATCTGCGCTACGCGGGCTACGACGTTAAACGCGTGATGAACATCACGGACGTGGGCCACCTTTCGTCGGACGCCGACACCGGCGAGGACAAGATGCTCAAGGGCGCGCGCCGCGAAAAGAAGAGCGTGATGGAAATCGCGCGTTTTTACACGGACGCATTTTTCGAGGACTGCAAAAAGCTCAACATCAAGACGCCGGACGTGGTGCAGCCCGCCACCGGCTGCATCGGCGAGTACATCGAGATCATTTCGCGCCTGCTGGAAAAGGGGTACGCCTACCTCGCAGGCGGCAACGTCTACTTCGACACGTCAAAGCTCGAGAAGTATTACATCTTCAACGAGCACGACGAGGACGACCTGGAGGTCGGCGTGCGCGACAGCGTCGAGGAGGACGGCAACAAGCGCAGCAAGGCGGACTTCGTGCTGTGGTTCACGAAGAGCAAATTTCAGGATCAGGAGCTCAAGTGGGATTCCCCCTGGGGCGTGGGCTATCCGGGCTGGCACATCGAGTGCTCCGGCATTTCGCTCAAGTACCTGGGCGAGCGCCTCGACCTGCACTGCGGCGGCATCGACAACGCCTTTCCCCATCACACCAACGAGATCGCGCAGTCGGAGGCGTACCTGGGGCATCCCTGGTGCAAGTACTGGTTCCACGTGCACCATCTGAACACCTCCACCGGCAAGATGTCCAAGTCCAAGGGCGAATTCCTGACCGTATCGCTCCTGGAGGAAAAGGGCTACGATCCGCTCGTCTACCGGCTGTTCTGCCTGCAATCCCACTACCGCAAGGGGCTCGTCTTCACGTGGGAGAACCTGGACAACGCCGCAGCAGCCTACCAGAAGCTTCTCGCCCGTATCGCCGCGCTGTCGCCGGCAGCGGACGCGCCCATCGACGAAGCGGGCGCCGCGCCCCTGCGCCAGGCCTTTCAAAACGCGCTCGACAACGACTTGAACACGTCGCTCGCGGTCACCGTGCTCTACGACGTGCTCAAGGCCGACGTGAGCGATTCGACGAAGCGCGCCCTGCTGGACGAGTTCGACCGGGTGCTGTCCCTGAACCTGCTTCAAGGCGCGAAGGTGCTTATCCGAAAGCAGCAGGAGGAGGCCGCGCCGCAGGCCGACCCAGAGGTCGAGGCGCACATCGCGGCCCGCGCGCAGGCGAAGAAAGAGCGCAACTTTGCGCTGGCCGACCAGATTCGGGACGAGCTGAAGGCGCGCGGCATCGAACTGATCGACACGAAGGAAGGCACCAAGTGGAAGCGCCTGTAAAGGCGCGCATGAAAATAGCCCGGCAGTCGCCGGGCCGTTTTCGTATATAGACCTTCTGGAAAAAGCCGCTTCAGGCGCTGCGCTCCACGCGCATCTTGTCCGCGACCAGCGCGATGAACTCGCCGTTCGTGGGCTTGTCGTCCGGGGAACACACGTTGGCGCCGAAGACCTGATTGAGCACCTCGACGCGGCCGCGGCTCCACGCCACCTCGATCGCGTGGCGAATCGCGCGCTCCACCTTGCTGGCCGTCGTGGAGAATTTGCGCGCGATGCCGGGGTAAAGCTCCTTGGTGATGCGGTTGATGAGCTCCGGCTGATCCATCACCATCTTCACCGCCTCGCGCAGGAACTGGTAGCCCTTGATGTGCGCCGGGATGCCCACCGTCAAAAACAGGCTGGCGATCTTCTCCTCCACCGAACGCGCGGGAACCGCGGGCGGGGGCGTCATCATCAGGGTCTCCTGATTCGCGCCGCGTGTCGAGGCGACCTCCATCACGCGCTGATAGAGAACCGGGAAGTCGAAGGGCTTGATCATGTAGTAGCGCACACCGAGCTGCACCGCCCGCGTAATAAAATCATCCCTGCCCAGCGCCGTCAGCACGATGACCTCCGGCTTGCGCGCGATCTCCATGCGCATGAGCTGCTCGAGCATCGTGTAACCATCCATCTGCGGCATAATGATGTCTGACAAAAGGACGTCCGGCTGCGTCTGACGGATCAGTTCGAGGGCCTCCACCCCATTGCTGGCCTGACCCACAACGCTTACCCCTTCGCGCTGGGCGAAATAGTCCGCCACCACGCGCCTTAGCTCTACGTTGTCATCTACGATCAGAAGTTTTACCGTCTCCATTGTTCTCCTCCATCTTCCATTTCATTTATCTTTTTTCGACACGCCGCATACACGGCCTGACGAAAATTGACACCTTTTGTCGAATTGGTTATTATTTCATCATCGTTTAAAGTATAGCACATTATTCCTTGTTTGTGAAGACATAAGAAGTGTATTTGTAGCAATTACTTCTAATATTCGTAAGTTTTTGCTTGGAAATGAGAGCCTTTTGCATTGAAAAACCGCCGAGCAAACGCGCTCGGCGGTTTTCGTGAAAAAAAGTCCAATCAATTTGTGCTACTTTACTCCGCCTCAATCCAGCGCTGGCAGCGCTCGAGAGCGCGGTGCCACTGGCGCAAAATCTCCGCGCGTTTCGCTTCCTCCATCTTGGGTATGAGCCGTACGTCGGCGTTCCAGATCGCCGAAAGCTCGTTCATGTCCTTCCACACGCCCGTCGCGAGTCCCGCCAGCATCGCCGCGCCCAGGGCGGTGGTTTCGATGACGGCCGGACGAACCACCGGAATGTCCAGCACGTCCGACTGGAACTGCATCAGGAAGTTGTTTGCGCTGGCTCCGCCGTCCACGCGCAGCCCCTTAGGCGTAAAGCCGCAGTCCTTGACCATCGCAGCGACGAGGTCCGCCGATTGAAGCGCAATGGATTCCAGCGCCGCGCGGACGACGTGCGCCCGGCCTGTTCCCCGCGTCAGCCCGATCAGCATGCCGCGGGAGTACATATCCCAGTAGGGCGCGCCGAGGCCCGTGAACGCGGGCACGAGGTATACGCCGCCGTTGTCGGGCACGGAGGTGGCGACAGCCTCGCTGTCCGAGGCGCGCTCGATCAGGTGCATCTCGTCGCGCAGCCACTGCACCGCGGCGCCGCCGACAAAGACGCTGCCTTCCAGCGCGTAATGAACCTCGCCCCCGATGCGCCAGGCGACCGTCGTCACCAGACCGCTCTTGCTCTCCACCGCCTGCGTGCCCGTATTCATCAGCAAAAAGCAGCCCGTGCCATAGGTGTTCTTCATCATGCCCTGATCGAAGCAGGCCTGCCCGAAGAGCGCGGACTGCTGGTCGCCCGCCATCGCGGCGACGGGAATCGGCCTGCCCAGAATTTCCGGGTCCAGCATGCCGATGACGCCGGAGGTATCCACGATTTCCGGCAAGACGGCGCGCGGGATGTTCAGCGCCTCCAACAGCTTGTCGTCCCACTTCATCGTGTGAATGTCGAGCAGCATCGTGCGGCTCGCGTTGGTGACGTCCGTGACGTGCGGGCGTCGCTCGATCAGGTTCCAGGCCAGCCAACTGTCCACCGTGCCGAAGCAGAGCTCGCCGCGCTCCGCGCGCTCGTGCAGGTTCAGCTCGTTTAACAGCCACGCCAGCTTCGTGCCCGAAAAGTAAGCGTCCGGGATAAGGCCCGTCGTCTCGCGGATGTAGGGCTCGAGCCCCTGCGCGCGCAGCCGCTCCACGAGGGGCGCGGTACGGCGGCACTGCCAGACGATCGCGTTGTACAGGGGGCGGCCCGTCCGCCTGTCCCACAGCAGGGTCGTTTCGCGTTGGTTGGTGATGCCGATCGCCGCGATTTCCTCAACAGGCACGCGCGAAATCTTGACCGCCTGGCGCAGCGCCTCCACCTGCGTCTTGAGGATCATGTCCGGGTCGTGTTCGACCCAACCCGGCTGAGGGTAAATCTGGGGAAACTCGATGCCGTGCACCGCGATGACGCGCGCCTTGTTGTCGAAGATGACCGCGCGCGAGCTCGTGGTTCCCTGGTCCAGGGCAATCACATATTTCTTCATGTCGATCCCTCCAATTTGTCCTCATTATAGCATAGTTTCAAGGCGATGACTAGAGAACAAACCCGTAGTGGACCGCTGCGCCCGAATCCGTAAACGCAAAAGCAGCACCGTTTGCACGGTGCTGCTTACAGGCGAAATTACTTGATTTCGACCTTCGCGCCAGCCTCTTCCAGCTTGGCCTTGATCTTCTCGGCGTCTTCCTTGGACACGCCTTCCTTGATCGTCTTCGGGGCGGCCTCGACGATGTCCTTGGCTTCCTTCAGGCCCAGGCCCTCGACGACTTCGCGCACAGCCTTGATGATCTTGATCTTGGCGGACGCGTCAACTTCCTTGAGGACGACCTCGAACTCGGTCTTCTCCTCGGCAGCGGCAGCGGCGGGAGCGGCGCCACCGGCGACGACGGCGACAGGGGCAGCGGCAGAAACGCCGAACTTGTCTTCGATGGCCTTCACCAGATCGGCCAGTTCCATAACGGTCATGGATTCAATCGCGGTAAGAAATTCCTCGTGAGTCATAACACTATACCTCCATGGTTATTCTTGTCGTTTGGGATCATGACGCGGCCTCAGGCCGCTTGCGGCTTACTCTTCTCCGGCCTTCTGCTTGCGGACGGCTTCCAGCACACAGGCCAGGGAACGGACCGTTCCGGAGAGCACCTGGCAGAGCATGGACAGGAGCGCCTCGCGAGAGGGCAGATCCGCCAGCTTCTTCACGCCCGCGACGTCGAGCACCTCGCCGTCGAGCAGGCCTGCCTTGACCTTGATGGCTTCCTTCTTGTCGGCCTCCATGAACTCCTTGAGGATCTTCGCGCCGGAAACCGGGTCCTCCGTCGAGAAGACGAAAGCGCTCGGGCCTTCCAGCGTGCTGTCCAGACCGGTGATGTTCAGCTCGGCCAGCGCGCGGCGCACCAGCGTGTTCTTCAGCACGCAGTAATCCACCTTCGCGGCACGGCACTTCGCACGCAGCTGGGTCACTTCGTCCACCGTGAGTCCCTTGTACTCGACGATCACGAGGCTCTTGGCGTTCTTGATCTTCTCGGTGATTTCCGTGACGGCCTGCTTTTTGAGCTCAAAATTCTTAGACACTATTTTATCCTCCTTCTTTCCAGGATCGCAGCCTTTGTCTAGGCGGCGGCCATGAAAAAAGCCCCTGCGCGCAGGCGCAAGGGCAGAAGATTCTGCTGGACAAAGCCAAACCTTACACCTCGGCGGGCGGGAAAAATCCCATTACGCAAAGCACCCGCTGTCTACGGCACAGTACTTATTCAGTTGACGGTTGATTATAGCATGCGCGATAGACTTTGTCAAGCGCAGGCTCAGCCCTGCAATCAGAACTTCAGCGTGTTGAGCTTGATGCCCGGGCCCATCGTCGAAGACATGACGACGGAGCGCAGGTAGATGCCCTTCGCGGCGGCGGGCTTGGCGCGAACGATCGCGCCCATCAGCGCGCTCAGGTTCTCTTCAAGCTGCTGGGCGGTGAAGGACTTCTTGCCGATCGGGCAGTGGATGATGGCCGTCTTGTCCAGACGGTACTCCACCTTACCGGCTTTGATGTCCGTGATCGCCTTGGTCACGTCCATGGTGACCGTGCCGCTCTTCGGGTTCGGCATGAGGCCCTTCGGGCCGAGCACGCGGCCCAGACGGCCGACGACGCCCATCATGTCCGGGGTCGCGACGACGACGTCGAAGTCGAACCAGTTTTCACCCTGGATCTTCGCGACGAGGTCCTCCGCACCGACAAAGTCGGCGCCGGCGGCCTCCGCTTCCTTCGCCTTGTCGCCCTTGGCGAAGACGAGGACGCGAACCTTTTTGCCCGTGCCGTGCGGCAGAACGACGGCGCCGCGAACCTGCTGGTCCGCGTGGCGCGGGTCGACGCCCAGACGCACAGACAGTTCGATCGTCTCGTCGAACTTGCACTTTGCGGTCTGCAGCGCGAGCGCTACCGCTTCAGCCGGGTCATAGACCTTGGTGCTGTCCAGCAGCTTCGCACTGTCAAGATATTTCTTGCCATGTTTCATGTTCAATGATCCTCCTTGTGGTCATAACGGCGTGATATCCTCCCACAATCGATGCCTTCCTTGCGGAGGGCAGGGGCGAACTTACGCGTCGGCGACGGTGACGCCCATCGAACGGGCGGTACCCTTCACCATGCTCATCGCAGCCTCGACGTCGGCAGCGTTCAGATCAGGCAGCTTGGTCGTCGCGATCTCGCGAACCTGGTCGAGGGTCAGCTGGGCCACCTTGTCCTTCTGGGGCTTGGCGGAGCCGCTCTCGATGCCACAGGCCTTCTTGATCAGAACCGGGACGGGCGGGGTCTTCGTGATGAACGTGAAGGAACGGTCGGAATACACCGTAATGACTACGGGGATTACCAGACCCGCCTGCTTCGCGGTGCGCTCGTTGAACTCCTTGCAAAAGCCGGGGATGTTCACGCCGTGCTGACCCAGGGCCGGGCCGATAGGCGGCGCGGGCGTAGCCTTCGCGGCCTGCACCTGAAGCTTGATCATAGCGGTTACTTTCTTTGCCATGGATTACACCTCCTCACTGGTATGTGGTCCTGCGGAACAACAGTTCCTCCCACTCCCTGGGCAGCTGACGCCGCTTGCAGGGCTGTATTGCACGGCAAAGCCGCACAATCCAACGCCGCATGCAAAAGCATGCGACGGTGATGGCGAATAATTCAGACCCGTTCGACCTGGCAGACTTCCAGCTCTACGGGGGTTTCGCGACCGAACATTTCTACCTTGACGCGCACGGTCTGCGTGGCCGTGTTGACTTCCTCGACGGTTCCGACGAAGTCCTCAAGCGTACCGGACAAGATGCGCACCTGATCGCCCACGGCCAGATCGATCTTGACGGTTGAACCGCCCGACAGCATACGGGAAACCTCTTCCTCGGTCAACGGAATCGGTTTGGATCCCGGCCCAACAAAGCCCGTCACGCCGCGCGTGTTGCGCACGATATACCAGGTTTCGTCCGTCATGACCATGTGCACGAGGACATAGCCCGGAAAGACCTTGCGGGGAACGACGCGCCGTTTGCCGTTCTTGATTTCGACGACCTCTTCCACCGGAACCTGAATGTCCAGCATCAATTCGCCAAGGCCGTTGTTTTCGACGGTCTTGGCCAGGTCCGTCGCGACTTTGTTTTCGTATCCCGAATAGGTATGCACGACATACCATTGGGCTGCAGTATCAGACATAGTTCCTCCATCCGGCTCTGTTCCTGAGCCCGCCGCCTGCGCGGGCAGGCAGGGGCGCACCCCTCATCGCGGCGCAGCGGCGCTGCGCTTAGAGTTTGACGAGCTGCTTGATCAGGAAGCTAGAACCCATGTCCAGCAGGCCGACAACGATCGCCATGGCCACCAGGAACACGACCACAACCACGGAGTAGTTGATCAGTTCCTTTTTGGAGGGCCAGGAAACCTTCTTCAGCTCCGCCACCATGTTCTTGAAGGAGTTGCCAATGCGCTTGGGCAGCGCCTTGATCCAATTCTTGGCGCGGGCAAAGAAAGAAGGCTTGCCGGTTTGCTTCTTTTCAACGGGTTTCTTTTCAGACATCTTGTTCACATCCTCAGCCAATACTCGGTGCTTTGCTTTAGCGGGTTTCCTTGTGGCTGGTATGCTTCTTGCAGAAGCGGCAGTACTTGCTCATCTCGATGCGGTCGGGATCGTTTCTCTTGTTCTTCATCGTATTGTAATTGCGCTGTTTGCACTCCGTGCAAGCAAGCGTGATCTTCACACGCGCGCCAGTCGTCGCCATAGCAGACACCTCCTTGACCGAAATAGACAGAATTCTCCTGTCCTCTAAACATGCTTATATAATTTATCACAAAGTTACGCATCTGTCAACAAAATCTTCAAAGACAGCGCGCTTTGTGCTTGCAGCCAGAAAAGAACGGGGAGCGGCAACCCGCTCTCCGTTCTTTGCTAAACGCTTTTGAAAGCCTGGCCTCGCAAGAGGATTTACTCGATGACCTTGGTGACGACGCCGGAGCCAACCGTGCGGCCACCCTCGCGGATAGCGAAACGCAGCTTCTCCTCGATCGCGATCGGGGTGATCAGCGTGCACTCCATCGTCACGTTGTCGCCGGGCATCACCATCTCCACGCCGTCCGGCAGCTTGATGTTGCCCGTCA
>JAEXCG010000001.1 GCA_023402355.1 Bacillota bacterium
GGGGGGGGGGCCCCCCCCCCCCCGTCCCCCCAGCGTCCCCTTCCCATGCCGCAGCAAAAAAACCATGCCGATGCGCCAAAGGCGCGAGGAACAGAAGCCTTGCGGATCGGCCGTCCGCGTCCCCTTCTTCGCGCACGCCCTCCTCAAACCGGCCCGTAAAGCCCCAAAAACCCGCCTTCACGCGGCTTGTCTGCCGCATGAAGGCGGGTTTCCTGATTTTTTCGCGGGACCGTTTTGCAGCGGCCTTTACCGTCCCCGGACGGCGTCCCCCAGCGCCCGATAGAGCTGCTGGGCGTCGAACGGCTTGGACAGAAAGCCCGTCATCCCGGCCGCCTGCGCCTGATCCCGGTCCTCTTGGAACGTGTTCGCCGTCATGGCGAGGATGGGCACCGTGCGCGCGTCGGGCCGGTCCAGCGCGCGGATTTCGCGCGTGGCCGTCAGGCCGTCCATGACCGGCATGTTCACGTCCATCAGGATCGCGCCGTAGCAGCCCGCCGGGTGCTCCGCGAACAGCTTCACCGCCTGCGCGCCGTCGGCCGCCCGGTCCGTCTCCACGCCGCGCGCGCGCAGCAGCTCCACCGCGATCTCCGCGTTGATGTCGTTGTCCTCCGCCAGCAGCACGCGAAGCCCCCTAAGCGCGTCCTCCGGCGTCGTTGCCTGCGCCTGACGGGGCGCGTCTTCGCCGCGGCAGACGGGCAGGCGGATGGAGAAGGAGAACTCCGCGCCCTCGCCCGGACGGCTCTTGACCGAAAGCTCGCCGCCCATCAGCTCCACCAGGCTGCGGCTGATGGGCAGGCCCAGGCCGGTTCCGGGCACGCCCGGATGCCTTTGGGCCTGCTCGAAGGACTGGAAGATGCGCTCCTGATCCTCCGGGCCGATACCCACGCCGTCGTCGCGGACCGAAAAGGACAGGCCCGCGTCCCCGTCCGTCCGGTCCGTCTCGCGCAGGGTGAGCGAGATGTGCCCGCCGCTCTTTGTGAACTTGCAGGCGTTGGACAAGAGGTTGGTCAGAATCTGACTCAGGCGCAGGCTGTCGCCCACGTAGAGCCTGTCCTCGGCCTCGTAGTCCAGCGTAAAGTCGATCCCCTTTTGCTCCATCTGGAGCTGGAAGATGTCCTGTAGCTGGCGCACCACGTCGTCCAGGCTGAAGGGCGCGGCCGTGAGCCGCATCTTCTCGCTCTCGATCTTGGACATGTCCAGCACGTCGTTGAGCAGGGAGAGCAGGAACTTCGCGGAGGAGTCGATCTTGACCAGTTCTTTTTGAATCGCGGGCGTCGCCTCCCCGTCCATCAGGGCGAGCTGGGTCAGGCCGATGATGGCGTTCATGGGCGTCCTGATCTCGTGGGACATGCGCGAGAGGAAGTCGGACTTGGCCCGGCTGGTCTCCTCCGCCTTTTCCAGCTTGACGCGCATGATCCGCGTCTTCATCTTGAAGAGGCCCAGCAGCAGCAGGACCGCGAAGACGAGCGCCACGAAGCCGGAGGTGACGGCGACGACCATCACCGGGTTTGTGTAAAAGAGCGACTTGAGGGTCGCGGGCGCGGCCGGCGTGGGCAGCAGGTTCTGCGAGAGGGCGGCGGCGACCTCCCTGTCCGTGAGGTTGCCGATCGCCTTGCTCAGCGCGGAGTAGAGCGGCACGTCCACCGGCTGGGGCAGGGCGAAGGACACCGGAATCTTCTGCGCGGTGTCCACGGAGATCGTCACGTTCGCGTAGTAGTCCTTGGCGTAGAGCGACTCCAGATACGCGGAGGGGAGGTAGGTGTAGTCCGCCTCGCCCCGGTTGACCGCCTCCAGGCAGTCCTCGTAGCGCTCGTATTCCCGCGCCGTGCCGCTTGGCGTGCTGGGCAGGATCACCCTGCCCTTGGGGCGCGCCAGCACGAGGCCCGGCCTGGACAGGTCCACGTACTTGTTGCGGATCAGCGTGGATTCGAGCTCGACGAGGGAGGCGGTGCACGAGAAGCCCTGCGCGTCCGCCACGCGCTCCGTCTCCATGTAGCAGCCGATGATGTCCGCCTCGCCGCGATCGAGGAGGGCCTGAAGCCCGCCGTAGCTCTCGGCGTACACGTATTCAAACGCGAGCCCCGTGCGCTGCGCGATCAGGTCCAGAAAGTCGGGGACGATGCCGCGGGGCGCGCCCTCCTCCTCGTGGAAGATCGGGTACATCCGCCGGACCACCGCGACCCGCACGGGAGCGGCCGCCGCCAGGTAGTCGCGCTCCTCCCGGGTGAAGTCGATGGTGTTGATGTACTTGTCCGGGAAGTACCTGTCGTAGAGCTCCACGGCGAAGTCCGGGTTGGCGGAGTAGATCGCGCTCATCGCCCGGGACAGCTCGTCGCACAGCTCCGGCTCGTCCTTGGCGGTGACGATGTAGTAGGGGTCCGCCTCGATCTTGGCCGCGACGTTGTAATTCTCGCGCATGTAGACGTCGCTGCCGTACAGCAGGTCGGTTTCGCCGTTTTCCAGGCACTTCGCGTAGGTTTTCGCGTCGTCGTAATAGACGAGCTCGCACTCGATATGGTTGAAGCTGAGAAATTTCTTGAGGCGGTCGATCTTGCTGGCGGCCCTGGAAAACACGCCGATGGTCATTCCACTTAGCGTCGTGAGGTCGAAGCCCTTGATGCGCTCGTCGTCCCGGTTGTAGATGAGCAGGGAGTAGTTCGAGCCCATGGCGTACTTGGGGTAGTTGTAATTTTCCCTGATGCCCTCCACGTTGTACATGCCGCCCATGAGGTCGTACTCGCCGTTCGCCATGCCGGTGAGCAGATCGTCGATGTCGCCGGTGCAGAACTCGTACCGCCAGCCCGTGTACTTGGCGATCTCGTGCAGCCAGTCGTAGACGCAGCCGCCGTAGGTGCCGTCCTCGTAAACCTCGCTGATGCCGGGGCTTTCGGGAAAGGCGACCCTGAGCACGCGAGGAGCGGCCTGCCCGGCAGATGCTTCCTGCGGGGCAGGAGCTTCCTGCGGTGTTGTCGCCGCGCCCGCCGCGCCGGCGGGGAGGGCGCAGGCCGCGAGGAAAAGGGCGCAAAAAAGCGCCGGCAGCAGCCTTTCCAGTCGTTCCTTCAGCATACCGGGGCCCTCGTTTCTTCGTGTAATTTTTCCGCATCCTGCGCGCGCGGCGCGTTCGCCGCCCGTATATGGAAACAGTATATCGCGCGCGGCGCCGTTTTACAAGCAAATTCGGGAAATCCGGGCGGCGCGCGCCCCGCACAAAAGCGTTTGTCTTGCCGTCCTTTGTATGGTATAATAAAGCATTCAGTAAATCACGGGGGAGTGGAACGTATGACGCTCTTATCGCGCCTGCGGTCGTTTTTGCAGGAGCAGGGCGACCCGGAGGCCGCCCGCCAGCCGGGAAGGCTTCGCGTCGGCCTGATGCGCTTCCTGCTCGTCGCCATGGCCGCGAGCGTGCTGATGCTCCTGTCCCCCCTGGCGGCAGGCCGCGCCGCCCTGTACGCGGCGCACCTGCCCGTGGCGGGGGCCGCGCTGCTGATGGCCTGGCAGGCGCCGCTCCTGTGCCGCCATCCGCGCCTCTCCCGCGTGCTGCTCATCGGCTACGCCGGGGTGATCTACGTGATCCAGCTCCTGCTGGGCGGCGTCGCGGGGGGCTTTTTTCTGCCCGCGGGCTGCGTCTTCGCGCCCGCGGCCGCGTTTGTGGCCGTGCCGCCCGCGCGCGGGGACCAGCGGCCGCCCCACGTCCTCTCGCAGGACGCGCGCAGCTATTACGTGCTCTCGCTGCTGGCGGCGGCGGCGGTGGAGATCATCCTCCTGGGCAACAGCCCCGTGATCTGCGCGCTGTCGTACCTGGGCGCGATCGTGCTGGGCTTCACGCTCTACACCACGGTCGCCTCCATGTTCACGCAGACGAACAGCGCGCTGGAGAGCGCGCAGGAGCTGCGCGACGCCCTGCGCGTGACGCAGGAGAGCCTTTCGCAGGCCGCGCGCACGAAGGACGACTTTCTGGCGAACATGTCCCACGAGATCAGGACGCCCATGCACGCCATCAGCGGCATGGCGGACATGCTGCTGCTCTCCGACCAGCTGGGCATCGCGGAGCGCACGCAGGCGGAAAACATCAAGCTCGCCTCGCAGAACCTGCTGGGCCTGATCGGGGACATCCTGGACATCTCCAAGATCCGCGTGGGCAAGCTGGAGCTCTACGAGGAGCGCTACGACTTCCCCTCGCTGCTGGCGGACGTGACCAGCGTCATCTACATGCGCGCGCAGGAAAAGGGCCTGCTCTTCCTGCCGGACATCGACCCGGACATCCCCAAGGAGATGCAGGGCGACGCCATGCGCATCCGTCAGGTGCTCCTAAACCTCCTGGGCAACGCGGTCAAGTTCACGGACGAGGGGTGCGTGCGCCTCGTCGCCCGGCGCGTCTACCGCGAGGGCGACCTCGCGCTGCGCTTTGAGGTGACGGACACGGGCTGCGGCATCTCCGCGGAGGACATGAAGCACCTGTTCGGCATCTTCGAGCAGCTCCCCTCCACCCGCACGCACAACCGCGAGGGCACGGGCCTGGGGCTCGCGATCTCCCAGAGCCTGGTGGAGCTGATGGGCGGGGAGCTGCGCGTGGAAAGCCAGGTCGGCCGCGGCAGCACCTTCTCCTTCGAGATCGAGCAGAAGATTCTGCTGGACGCGCCCGTGGCGCAGGTGGAGAACGCGCGGGGAAAGCAGCTGCTCGTGTGCACGGACGACCCGCTCTTCGCGCAGGCGGCGGTGGAGATGGCCGCGCGGCTCAAGGTCAAGGCCGCGCGCGGCACCCCGCAGGACGCGGCGGCCTATACGCACATGCTGGTGGACCTGTCGGGCGAGAGCGCCTACGGCTGGGTGCGCACGCCCACGCCGCCGACCTGCCGGCGCACGCTGCTGATGACCCCGGCGACCAGCCTCACGGCCTACATTCGGCCCAGCGACTGCGTGATCTTCCACCCGCTGCACACCCTGGCGCTCGCGGGGGCGCTTTCCGACCAGCAGACCAGCCGTCAGGCGCAGGACAGGCGGCTGCAGCAGGCGGGCATCTTCAAGACGCAGGGCGTGCGCGCGCTGGTGGTGGACGACAACAGCGTGGCGCAGATGGTCGTGGAAAACCTGCTTTCGCGCTACGGCATCCAGACGGACTGCGTGCAGAGCG
The DNA here is from genome assembly GCA_023402355.1 of Bacillota bacterium. Classification (GTDB taxonomy): domain Bacteria; phylum Bacillota; class Clostridia; order Christensenellales; family Aristaeellaceae; genus Beduinella. The sequence goes on from JAEXCG010000001.1 coordinate 5,132, forward strand.
GCCGCGCGGCGATCGCGGCGCTGGAAAACGCGGCCTACGACATCGTGTTCCTCGACCACGTGATGCCCGGCATGGACGGCGTGGACACCGTGCGCGCCATCCGCCAGATGGGCGGGCGCTTCCGCGAGCAGGCGCTCATCATGCTCTCGGCCAACGTCATGCCGGAATCCCGCCGCATGTTCCTCTCGGCGGGCGCGAGCGACACGCTCGCCAAGCCCATCGAGCTGCACAGCCTCTCGCGGCTGCTGCACCAGTACCTGCCCCCGGAAAAGCAGGTGCTCGAGGAGGCGCGCGGCGAGGACGACCTGCAGGCGGCGACAGCGCCGCTGCGCCGTCTGCCCTTTGAGGGGCTGGACGCGGCCATCGCGAAGGACACGGCCTCGCGCGACCGGCTGATCGGCTCGGTGGCGCGCGCGGGCAGGCGGCTGCCGGAGTACATAGAGACGCTGCGGGAGGCCGCGCGCGACCGCATGGCCGTGCGGGGCGTGCTGCCGACCCTGCTGTGCGTGGATCTGGAGCTCTCGCGCATCGGCGAGAGCGCGCTCGGCGCGCAGATTCGCCTGCTCGCGCGCCAGATGCAAAGCGGCGCCTGCGAGGGCGTGCGCGAGCAGCTGCCGCGCGTGGTGAACTGGCTAAGTGAGGTCGCGGACGCGCTTTCGGACTGCATCCGCGAGATGCAATTGCCCGTCCGCGCGGAGGCGCGCGACCTCGCGCTGGACATGCAGGAATACCTGACGCGCTTTGACCTGCCGCGCGCGCTGGAGACGGCGCGCCAGCTCGAGGGCGAGGGCGGCGAGGCCCTGCGCCCCTGCGTCACGGCGATGGAGGACGCGCTCTCGCAGGGCGACTGGGCGGGCGCGGGCGCCTGCCTGGAGCAGCTCTTGGCGCTGGTGGACGAGCCGGAAGAGGGGGAGGAATGACCATGAACAAGCCCTGCGTGATGCTCACGCTATCCAGCAGGCAGTTCGCGCTTTCCATGCAGAAGGCGCTCGAGGGCACGGCGCGGGCGGTGCCCTGCTGCAGCGAGGAGGACGTCCTCTCGTTTTTGAAGGTGCAGCGTCCGGACGTCGTCATCGTGGACGCCCCGGGCGACGGCGGCGCGCTCTCGCAGATTCAGCGCCTGCGGGAAAAGACGGAGGGCGCGCCCCTGGTGCTTTTGAGCGACGGGATCATGCCCAAGGCGGCGGACGCGGAATACCTGGAGGCGGACGACGTGCTCGAGCGCCCGTTCAGCGACTTCAGGCTGCGCACCTGCGTGGTGACGCAGACGCGCCTGCACCGCAGCGAGGAGAACCTCGTCCGCGTGGCGCAGACGATGAGCGCGGAGGCGCTGGAAGCGCGCGACGCCTTCATCGGCATGTTCTGCTCGCTCATCGAGTACCGCAACCAGCCGCGCGGGCGGCACCTGGACCGCATCCAGGCGGCCACGCGGCTGCTGCTCACGGCCTTTCAAAGGCTCTACCCGGAGCGCGCGCCGCGCCGCGAGACGGCGGACGCGATCGTGCAGGCGAGCATCCTGCACGACATCGGCTCGGTGGGCGTGCCGGACGCGATCCTGCTCAAGCCCGGCCGGCTCACGCCCGAGGAGTACGACATCATGAAGAAGCACACGTCCGTGGGCGCGCGCAGCCTTTCGTGGCCGACGCTGCGCCCGGGCGATCCGCTGATCGACGCGGCGCGGGACATCACCGCCTCGCACCACGAGCGCTGGGACGGCACGGGCTACCCCGATGGCCTGCGCGGCGAGCAGATTCCCTTCGCGGCGCGCGTGGTGGCGGTCTGCGACGTGCTGGACGCGCTGCTGGGCCCGCGCGTCTATCGCCGGGAGATGACGCTTGACGAGGCGCTGGGCGCGATCGTGGACGGGCGCGGCACGAGCTTCGACCCCGACCTGGTGGACGCGCTGCTCTCGTGCCGCGAGGATTTTGAGCTGCTCTACAAGGCCATGCCGCCCAGCATCGAGCGCTGAGAAGAGCGACGGGAAGCGGGCGACGCGGGGCGGGCGACGGGAAGCGGGCGACGCGGGGCGGGCGACGGGAAGCGGGCGACGCGGGGCGGGCGGGGAAACCCCGCCCCTACACGTATA
>JAEXCG010000005.1 GCA_023402355.1 Bacillota bacterium
GCGCATCGGCGAGACGGCGACGCCCATCGTGCTGCCCGGCGTCCCTACGACCGGCTTTGACTGGACGCTCTCGCTCGCATCCGGTCAGGAGCAGGGCGTCGCGATGGTGGAGGGCAAGACGGTGACCGCTCTTGGCGCCGGCACCGTGACGCTGCGGGCGACCTCCGCGACCGGCGGACGCACCGCGACCGTGCAGCTCACGGTTTCGGGCTACGCGCCGGGCTTTTCCACCTACCGCGTCACCTCCGGCACCGTCAACGTGCGGGCGGGCGCGGGCACCAACTACGCCAAGCTGGACACGCTAAAGCGCGGCGACGAGGTCACGGTCGTCGGCAAGACCGGCAACTGGGCGCGCATCGTCTACGGCGGGGCGCAGGCCTTCGTGTCGCTCTCCTATCTCAAGGAAGTAAAATAAACGCTGCTCTATGCAAGACGAGGCGCGCCGCGCGGCACGCCTCGTCTTTTCGTATTATCCGCATCCCTTAAATCGCGCGCAGGATGAACGAGAAGGAGAGCGGTTTGTCGGAAGGAATCAGGTATTCCTCGTGCACCGGCGCGCCCCAGCTGTCGTCGCCGCCCACACCCATGCGGAAGCCCGCGACGTCCAGCACCGTGTAATGCACGGGCGGCAGTTCGTCGGGGTGGAAGGCGCTGTCCAGCTCCTGCGCGGTGTACGGGATGGCGCTGACCTGAAGAGGCGCATCCACCCTCTCCACGCGCACGCCGCGCCCGGATTCATCCGTCGCCTCCAGCCAACGCACGCCCGTGCGGTTGCCGCACTCCTGCGGGCGGATGTAAGGCGTGCAGTTTTCCTGCGCCGTCGTCTCGTAAACGCCCAGGTGCGCGCCGCTCTCGCGGTCGATGTAGCACTCCTGCGGCCCCCTGCCGTAATAGCGCAGGCGCGAAAAGCGCGCGGGCAGGCGCATTTGCAGGCCGAACTGCGGCATCTCCGGCAGCCCCTTTGCGCCCGGATAGTCGAGCCTTACGCGCACGCCGCCGTCCGGCAGCACCGTGTAGGTCGCCGTCACGTCAAAGTCCAGCGGCGCGGGCATCCGATAGACGTAGCGTACCGAGAGCAGGCCGTCCGCCTGACTCGCCGCAGCGTCCGAAAGGCGCATGCCGTGGCTCGCCATGGTCCAGGCCGCGCAGCGGAACGGCATGCCGTTGCCCCGGTCGTTGTCCGTCGGCGCGCGCTCGAAGTTCGGGCGCGGCGCGCGCGCGATGCGCTCCAGCCCATCCTTCTTCAGCGAGATCAGCCCGCCGTCCTGATAGGAAAGAATCACGTCAAAGTCCGCGCCGTGCGCGCCCGCGTTGACGTCGCCCAGCGCGACGCGGTATCCCGCGCCGCACCGCGTCTGCTCCTGCGCGCCCGCGACCGTAAAGAGAGATTCGCCCGTCATCTGCTCAAAGCCCGCCTCGGCCCAAAGCGTCGCCTCGCGCAGGCAAAGCCCGCAGCGCAGCGCGTATTCGCCGGGCGCGAGATCTTCCGGCAGCGGCAGGGCGAAGTAAGCCTCCTCCCCCGCGGGCACGTCGGCGTCCAGCGCCCCCTGCGCCGCGCAGACGCCCTCCCGCAGTAGCGCCCAGCGGAGCTGATACGCGGCCGTGGAGACGAACAGGTTTTGATTGACCACGCGCACGCCGCGCCTGTCCGGCAGCAGCTTCACGTTCTGGTAGAGGAACTTGACCTCCTGCATCTTGGGCGAAAGCGTCCGATCCGCGAAGACGATGCCGTTCGTGCAGAAGTGGTAGTCCGTGGGCCGGTCGCCGAAGTCGCCGCCGTAGCAGAGCCTGCGCGCGCCGTTTCCGTCCGTGGCCTCGATGCCCTGATCGATGAAATCCCAGATGAAGCCGCCCTGATACTGCGGGTACCGATCCTCCAGCGCGGTGTACAGGTGCATGCCGCCGCAGGAGTTGCCCATCGCGTGCGTGTATTCGCAGTTGATGAAGGGCTTCTTCGGATGGCTCGAAAGGTAGGCCTCGATGTCCGCGGGTTTGGCGTACATGCGGCTTTCCATGTCGCTGGTCTCGTCGTAACTGCGGTCGTTGAACACGCCCTCGTAGTGCACCACGCGCGTGGGGTCCGCCGCGCGGAAGTACTCGGACATGTTGTAAATGTCCTTGCCGCCGAAGCTCTCATTGCCGCAGGACCAGATGACGACGCTCGGGTGGTTCTTATCCCGCTCCAGCATGGACTTCGCGCGATCCAGCACCGTCGCCTGCCAGTCCGGCCGGTCGCCCGGCACGACCCAGGAGGGCTCGATGCGGCCCATCTTCTGCCAGGACCCGTGGCTTTCCAGGTTCGTCTCGTCGATCACGTACAGGCCGTAGCGGTCGCACAGGTCGTAAAACCGGCTGTCGTTGGGGTAATGGCTGGTGCGCACTGCGTTGATGTTGTGCCGCTTCATGCAGCGCACGTCCCAGAGCATGTCCTCCATGGAAATGGCGCGCCCCGTCCGGCAGTTGAACTCGTGGCGGTCCACGCCCTTAAAGACGATCCGCTTTCCGTTCAGGCACATGAGGCCGTCCTTCATCTCAAAGCGCCGGAAGCCCGTGTTCGTCTCGCAGACCTCCGCCACCTCGCCGCCGCGCGTGAGCGTGACGCGCAGGCGGTACAGGTTCGGCTCCTCCGCGCTCCAGAGCTTCGGGTTCTTGACGGGGATGAAAAGCTCCATCTCCTCCGCGCAGTCCGCCTCTACGGAGGGGCCGCCCAGGAGCTGCACGCGCGCCCGGGCGCCCGCCGCGCCCGCCACCTTCATGCGCACGCGAAGCCGGGCCGAGCGATAGTCCTCGGATAGCTCGGACGTCACGAACAGGTCGCGCACGTGCGACGCGGGCTCGCAGAGCAGCCACACGTCGCGGAACAGGCCGGAAAAGCGCCAGAAATCCTGATCCTCCAGGTAGCTGCCCGTGCAGCGCTTGTACACCTCGACGCACACGCGGTTGACGCCCGCGCAAAGGCAATCGGTCACGTCGAAGGCGGCGGGCGTGAAGCTGTCCTCGCTGTAGCCGAGGAACGTGCCGTTCACCCAGGCGTACAGCGCGGCCTCCGCCCCGTCGAAGCGCAGCACCACGCGCCCGCCCTGCGGCCAGTCCGCGGGCACGGTAAAATCGAGCGCGTAGCAGCCCACGGGGTTGTATTCGCGGTTGATCTCCGGCGGGCGCAGGAACTCATGGCCGTCCCAGGGGTACTGGGTGTTGACGTAGTGCGGCCGGTCGTAGCCCTGAAGCTGAATATGCCCGGGCACGGCGATGTCGTTCCAGCCGCTCACGTCGTAGCCCGGCTCGTAAAACCCCAGCGGGCGAAGCTCCGGCCGCTCGGCATAGCGGAACTTCCACGCGCCGCAAAGGCGCTTTTGCAGGCTCGATCGCCCGCTCTGCGCCTCCTCCTCGCCGGCAAACACGGCATGATCGCTGCATGCCTCAAGGCGTCCGACGGCGAACGCCTCGGGATCGGACAGATATGAAAGCGTATAGACAGGCCTATCCATCTTTTTCCTCCTCTCAGACTTTTCCTGATAGGAAGAGCATAGAGGATTTGCGATTTTCTGTCAAGACCCGACCGCTTAAAGCCGACGGAGCAGCGCCCAGAGGCCCATCATGACCTCGCCGGGGAGGATCTTGGCCGCGACGCGGTGCATGGCGCAGACGACGCCGGGCGTGGACACGGCGAGGCCGAGCGCGCTGTCCCGCAGCGCCCTTTGCACGACGGGCGCCGCGCGCGAGGCGAAGGGGAAGCTGCGGATGTACGCGCTGTTCTTCGTCCGCTGCGCCTTGTGGATGAACTCGGTATCCCGCACCCAGTACGGGCACACCGCCGTCACGCGGATGCCCTCTCCCAGCAGCTCCACGCGCAGGGCGCGGCTGTAGCGGTAGAGAAACGCCTTGCTCGCCGCGTAGACGTTCAGATAGGGAAAGGGCTGAAAGGCCGAGGTCGAGCAGATTTGCAGAACGCGAGAGCCCCGGGAGAGGTAAGGCAGCGTGGTCTGCGTCATGTCCACGCTCGCGCGGCAGTTGAGGTCGATCATGCCGTCGCAGTCGGCCAGCGAAGCGTCCCGGCAGGGGCCGATCCTTCCAAACCCCGCCGCGTTTACGAGCAGCCGCACCTCCGGACGCGTTTCCGCCAGCAGGCGCGAAAGCGTTTCAAAGGATTCCTTCTCCCGCAGGTCCAGCGAAAGGATGCGCACCCTCGTGCGGGTCCTCTCAGCCAGCTCCTCCAGCCGGTCGCGCCTGCGCGCGACGATCCAGATTTCGTCCAGCGCCTCCTGTTCGTCTATCTGGCGAACGAATTCGCGTCCCAGTCCGCTGGACGCCCCGGTCACGATCGCGATTTTCACGGCGCGCATCCCCCTTTCAAGGCCAAAGAACTTCTCGTCTTCATCATACCACGAAGGGGAAGCGTTAAGCGCCCGCCGCGCCGCGCGGCATAAATAAAGAAGGGAGCGGAGCGCCCCCTTCTCAAGATTGATTCACTGCGCGCCGAGGGTGCCCACGACCGTGAGCGCCCGGATGCGCCGGGCCGGGCCGCGCACCGCGAGGAGCGCGCTCGCTGTAACGAACGCCGCGATCAGGCAAAGCGGCCCCAGGGGCAGCGTCCACGGATCGCCCCACTGGGCGGTGACGAGGGTTTTAAAGAGGAACGCATGCACGGGCAGGCCCAGCGCGCAGCCCGCCGCGCACCCGAAGAACGCGTAGGTCGCCGCCTCCATGGTGACCATGCGGACGAGCTGCCCGACGCTCATGCCGACCGCGCGCATGACGCCGTAGGAGCGGATGCGGCTGGAGACGCTCATAGAGACGCTGTTGACGATGCCGATGACCGTGATCAGCGCGATGATGAAGAGGAATCCGTACATGAACAGCTCCATTGCGTAGTACGCGCCCCGGTTCTCCGCGTTGTCCGCGCGCCGGTCGGAGAACGTCCGCCCCGGCCCGGCGAGCGCGCGCAGGGCTTCGACGTCCGCGTCCGTCGCTCCGCGCGCGAGTTGCACGTCGATGATGGTGTAGTCCGTATCGCCCGTGAGGCTTTGAAACGTGTCTTCCGAACAGATGAGCTGGTCCACGCCCTGCTCCTTGCCGAACGGGCTGTTGTTCAGCACGCCCGCCACCCGGACTACCCGGTCGCCGCCGGGGAGCCGCAGCGTAATCGAATCGCCCGCGCGCGGGCCGTCCGCGCCGCTGTAGACGAAGAGCACCGTGTCCGCCTCCGTCCTTGCGACCTCGATGCTGCCCTCCAGCAGCGTATCCTCCGCCCAGGCGAACTGGGTCTCCTCGTAGGAGATCAGGTGAACCTCCCCTTCTCCCTGCGCGCCGACCGTCGGGATGTGATAGGCGAACCGGCGGCCGTAGGCGCGCTTCACCGCGGGATTTTCCCGGATTTCCCCCACCATGTCCGCGGGGACGTCGCACTTCTCGTCCGCGCTGACCACCGACACGTCGGGCGTCCAGGGCTGCAGGGGCCTGATCGCGTGGCGCATGAAGACCATCGCCGCCGAAAAGGCGAGGAACAGCACGATGCTGAGCGCAAACGAACCGGTCATCAGAAAAAAGTTCCTGCGGCTGGCGCGCGCGTGGTGCAACCCGAGCGCCGTGTCGACCTTGAGAAAGCGCGTGTTCGCCGCGCGGCGCACGGGCTGCGCCGTGTTCGCGCCGCCGCTGACCGCAGTTCGCGGCGACACGCTCGCCGCGCGCCGGGCCGGAGAGCGCGCCGCCAGCAGCACGGAGAGCAGACCCGACAGCGCGCCGCAGGCGATGCCGACGAAACTCACGGCGAGCACCGGCATCTCCCCGAAGTAAAAGGGGCTGACGGCGCGCAGCACCGCGCACAGCGCCCACACGACCCCCACGCCAAGGAGCGTGCCCAAGGGCACCGCCCACGCGCACCAGCCCAGCGCCTCCCGCCGCACGAAGCGCATGATCTGCCTGGGCGTCGCGCCCAGGCAGCGCATCATGCCGAAGAACTCCGTGCGCTGCGCCACGTTGCTGTTTAGGCTGCTGGCGATCATCAGGACGCCCGCGAGCAGCACCAGCACGAAGAGGACGCCCGCCGTGAGGTAAAGGTTTTGCAGATAGCTGTGATCGCTCTGGCCGTACAGGCCCATGAGCTTGACGTTTTGCGCGCAGCGGCCGTCCTCAAGCTGAAACTGCCGTGCGATGTCCGCGATGGCCGCGCGCATGTTGCAGTAGGGCGTAAGCTGAACGAAGAACTGCTCGGCGTATTCCTGCTGCGGAATGGTCTGCCGGAAGCCCTCCGTCGTCAGGATGAGGCCCACCTCGTCCGTCATGAGCAGGCTGGAGGCGTCTTCGATGAACGCGGTCACGGTGAAGACCGACTCGCCGCCCGGATGCGAAAGGCGCACCTCGTCGCCGAGCGAAAAGCCCAGCACCGCTTTCGCGCTTTCGGTGACCGCGGCCTCGCTTTGATCCTTTGGATACGCGCCCTCGACCACGCGCAGGCCGAGGATCTTTTCAAAGGGCGCCTCGTCCATGCCGACCACGGCCGCCTTCTTGCCCTTTACCTCGTACGCCTTGCCGTCCACGATGGCGTAGCGGCCCGCCGCCGCGACCTCCGGGCGGGCGGCGATCAGGCGCGCCTCCGCGTCCGAAATGCCTTCAAGCGCGGCGTGCCAGTTGCCGTTCTCCTTGATCGCCTGCATTCGCTGGCTGCGCACCTCCATGTCCGCCATGCCGAAGATCGCGCTCACCAGGAAGACGGACAGCACGATGCACAGCAGCGTCATGCGGTTTTGCTTTCGGTGCACGCGCGCGCAGATGGGAATCAGGTCGAGGTAGCTCTTCATGCCCGCTCCCCTCCCAGATCCGTGAGTCTGCCGTCCGTCACGCGCAAAACGCGGTCCACGCAGGACGTCAGGTTCATGTTGTGGGTGATCATCAGGATGGTCTGCTGATACCTGCGCGACGCCTGGGTAAGCAGGTCGAGCACGTCCCGGCTGCTGCCCGTATCCAGATTGCCCGTGGGCTCGTCCGCCAGGATCAGCGCGGGGCGGGTGATGAGCGCGCGCCCGATGGCCACGCGCTGCTGCTGCCCGCCGGAGAGCTGGCCCGGCAGATGGCGGCGGCGTTCCGTCAGTCCCAGCACGTCCAGCATTTCCCGCACCTGCTCGTCCTGCGCGCGCCTGCCGTCCAGCAGCAGGGGGAAGACGATGTTCTGTTCCACCGTCAGCTCCTGTACCAGATGGAACGACTGAAACACAAAGCCGATATGCCTACGCCGGAAGATCGTGCGCTCCTGCTCCTTCATGGAAAACAGGTCCTTGCCGTCCAGAAGGACCTTGCCCGCGGACGGCGTGTCCAGCGCGCCGATGCAGTTGAGCAGCGTGCTCTTGCCGGACCCCGACTCGCCGACGACCGCCGCGAACTCGCCCTTTTCGAGGCTGAACGACACGTCCCGCAGCGCGTCCACGTGCGCTTCCCCGCTGCCATACGTCTTGCACAGGTGATCTACCTTTAAAATTTCCATGACCTCTGCCTCCTTACGCATAGCAGCTTACCATGTGCAGATGACGGGCGCGTGAATTTCACCTTACGGATTCGTCAGGAAGGAAAGGGTGAAGGCGCTGCCCCGCCCCGGCTCGCTTTCGACCGAGAGCAGGCCGCCCTGCCCCTCCACGATCGCGCGGCTGAGCGGCAGGCCCAGGCCCGCGCCCTGCGCGTCCGCCCCGCCGCGGCTGTGGTAAAAGCGCTTGAAGATGTGGGGCAAATCCTCCGGGGCGATGCCCTCGCCGTCGTCCACGACGCGAATGCGCAGCATCACCGGCGAGCGTTCCCACACGACGCGCACCGTGCCCCCCGGCCCCATGTGATCCAGGGCGTTCTTGATCAGATTGCCGAGGGCTTCGGCCGTCCAATGCGCGTCGCACAGCGCCGTCTCGTCCGCCGGGCCGTCCAGCTCGATGCGCTTTTGCTCGCGCTTCGCGCGCTGCATGAGCTCCTCCGCCGCGCGGCGTGCGAGCGCCTGCACCCGGCAGGGCGCGCGCTCAAAGGCGATGCCGCCCGCGTCGATGCGGGCGATCTTGAGCAGGGAGAGGATCAGCTCCTCCATGCGCGTGAGCGAAACCTGCGTCTTTTCGCAGAAGGCGGCCACCGTCTCGGGGTTTTCTGGCTCCGCCGCGATGATCTCGCTGTACAGCCGCGCGGCGGCGAGCGGCGTCTTGATCTGATGGGAGATGTCCGAGATGGTGCGCTGCAAAAACTCCTTGTTTCTCCGCTCCGTCTCCCCCTGGGCCTGCAGCGCGGTCGCTAAGGCGTCCACCGCCGCCATCAGCCTGCCCAGCGTTCCTTCCTCCGTCTGCGGCAGGCGCCGCGAAAAATCGGCTTCCGCGTAGCGGGCGACGACGCGCGCCGCCTCTAAGCAAAGGTGCTCCCTTCGTTGAAGCCCGCACGCGGCAAGCGCAAGCAGCGCGGCGGAAAAGCCTGCGGCCAGCAGGAAGGCGCGCAGGGCGCTCCCACGCACGAGCGTCCAGACGGAGGGAATCAGGCGCGCGGGCGTCTGATTCGTGCGCCCAACGCGCGCGAGCAGCGCCTCGCCCGCCTCCGCCTCGTCCGTATCCGTGAGCGCCGCTGCGACCACGTCCTCCGGCACGCCCTGCCCAAGCAGCGCGCCCGCGATCTGCGCCTCGCGCGCCTGCAGCAGGGGCTGCATGCGGCGCGCGCCCCTGGCGGCCGAAAGGCCCGCCAGGGCCGTGAGCAGAGCGCACAGCAGCGCCGCCAGCAGGAAGAAGCGCCGCGCGGGTTTATTCTCCCAAAACGTCATGCGTCCACCGCCTTCAACCGGTAGCCCAGCCCGCGCTCGGTCATCAGCCGCCGCGGATGGGACGGGTCTTCCTCCAGCTTTTCACGCAGCCTGCGCACGTAGACGGAGAGCGTGTTGTCGTCCACGAAGTCGCCGCCGCTGTCCCACAGGGCGCTTAAAATCGCCTGCCGCGTGACCACGCGGCCCGCCTCGCGCATGAGCAGGCAGAGAAGCCGGTATTCGGCCGCCGTGAGCTCCAGCGGCTTTCCGCGCACCGCGGCGCGGCAGGAGGCAAGGTCCACGCTCACGTCGCCGCAGACGAGGCGGTCGCCCGCGCCGCGCCCATCGCCCGCGCGGCGCAGCAGCGCGCGGATGCGCGCGCACAGCTCGCCGAAGCGAAAGGGCTTGGTGACGTAGTCGTCGCCGCCGCAGTTCAGCCCCCGCATGACGCTGACCTCCTCGTCCGCGGCGGTCAGAAAGAGGATGGGCACGCCGTCGCCCCGGCCGCGCACCCGCTCGCAGACGTCAAAGCCCGTGCCGTCCGGCAGCGTCACGTCCAGCAGCAGCAGGCTATAGCGCTCCTGTGAAAGCAGGCTTTGCGCCTGTGCAACCGTGCGGGCGCAGGTCACCTCGAACCCGTCCTTTCGCAGCGCGTAGCATAGCCCGTCCAGAAGCGCCGCGTCGTCCTCCAGCAGCAGAATCGGCTTCAATCGGAATCATCCTCTCCTCCGGTACTCCCCCTATTATACCATCATTTTTACAAAAACAGCCGGGCGGCGGCCCAGCTTACGAAAGTGTAAGAAAAAGGCGGGCGCACGCAGCGCCCGTCCGGCGGGGTTATTTCCTTCAGCAGCCGCTCTCGGCCAGCTCCGATTCCAGCACGTCGGCGAAGCGCTGCACGGCGGGGCCGAGCGACGAAAGCCACGCCTTCGTCTCCCCGTCGTCAAGGTAGCGCGCGGGGTCCTTGCGGACCTGAAGGGTTCGCCGCATTTCCTCCGCCGCGGGGCACAGCCCCTGCTCAAGCGCCCATTCGCCCGCCGCCGTCTTGGCGATGACGCGGCCGGTCCGCAGCGTGTACAGCCCCCGCGCGATGTCCAGCAGCCAGCCGCAGGCGTAAAGGCTGTCGTCCGTGCGCACGGCGTACCTGCGAATCGTGCCCAGGTGCTGCCGTACCGCGTCCTTCAGCTGCGCAAAGTCGGGCGCTTCAAGCGCGCCCCGCACGTCCGTGCCGCAAACGAGCAGGCCGTCGTGCAGGAGCTCGTAGCGCGAAAACGCGTCGAAGCAGTACGTGTCGGTCACGCGCTGCCCGCTCGTCCCCCAGTAGACCACCCGGGTGTATGCCCCGCCGCAAAACTCCCGCAGCGAGACGACCGCCCCTTCAAAGAGCCGGTAATACGGGTTTTGGGGCTCCTCCGAAAGCATCGTCTGGCGGAGGTTTACAAGCGTCTTCGCCGCTTCCTCCCCCACCGGCTCTTTCGTAAAGCAAAGCATGTCGATGTCGCTCCACCCCGGCTTGAAGTCGCCCAGGGCGACCGAGCCGTACAGGTAGAGGGCCGTAAGTTCTTCACCGAGAATGGCAAGCAGCCTGCGCTTCATCTCTTCGATTGCCTGTCGCATGTTTTCCTCCTTCATTCGCCCGTTCGGCGCGGTAAGCTCAATGCGCATTCAGCCCGTGATCGTCCGGTAGATGCTCACAAAGCCCGAGAGGGTGACGATCAGCACGAGGATGGGCGTGATGAAGCGGATGCAGACCCGCCACGCGCGCGCAAGCCCAAAGCGCACGCCCTCCCGCTCGATTTCCTCGACGAGCAGCTCCGGCTTCCACCTCCAGCCCAGATACCAGCACATCAGCACGCCGCCGACGGGCAGCAGCAGGTTGTCCGTCACCATGCACACGAAATCGAAGACGCTGTACCCCAGAATGCGCACGTCCCCGAGCGTGCCGAACGACAGGGCGCTGGGGATGCCCAGCGCGAAGACGAGCGCGCTGAGCACCAGCACGGCCCTCTTTCGCTTCATGTGAAAGCGCTCCATCGCGTAGGAAAGCACGACCTCAAGCAGAGCGATGGCGCTGGTCAGCGCGGCGAAGAAGACCAGCAGGAAGAAGAGCAGCGCGAACACCGTCCCGCCCGCAAAAGAGCCAAAGACCTCCGGCAGGGTGCCGAAGAGGAGGCTCGGCCCCTGCGCGGGCTCCAGCCCAAACGCGAACACCGCCGGGAAGATCGCGATACCCGCCAGCAGCGCCATCAGCGTATCCAGCCCCGCGACCGTCGCGCAGGCGCGGGGGATGTCCTCCTTCCGGCTTAGATAGCTGCCGTAGGTGATCGTGATGCCCATGCACAGGCTGAGCGAATAAAACACCTGGCCCAGCGCCGCGTTCACAGAGCCGAGGGTGAACGCGGAGGCGCTCGGCAGGAACATGAAGGCAAAGCCCTCGCCCGCGCCGGGCAGCGTGACGCTGCGTCCGATCACGACCAGCAGCAGCACGAAGAGCGCGGGCATCATCAGCTTGCCCGCGCGCTCGATGCCGCTCACGCCGTGAAGGCACACGAAGGCGGTCATCGCCATGAACAGCAGGTGCCAGACCACCGGTTCAAAGGGCGCGGAGATGAACGCGTCGAAGCTTTCGGGCGGCGCAAACCGCGTCAGATACGAAAAAAAGTACTTGAGCACCCAGCCTCCGATGACGCTGTAATAGCTCAGAATCAAAAAGGCCGCCAACACGCCGAAAACGCCCACGATTCGCGCGCGCGGGTGGATTTCGGCGTAAGCCCTGACCGGGTCCCGCCGGGTCTTTCGGCCCAGCGACATTTCCGCGATCATGACGGGCAGCCCCAGAACGATCGCAAAGAAGATATAGGCGATTAAAAACCAGAACCCGCCGTTTCGCCCCATCAGGTACGGAAACTTCCAAAGGTTCCCCAGCCCGATGGCCGCCCCGGCCGTCGCCAAAATAAAGCCCAGAAAGCTGGACCACTGTGTATGCGTCTTCATTTGTCTCCCCCCGCGCCCCTCACCCGGCGCAAGCGCAAAGCCGGGGAGGCCGCAGCCTCCCCGGACGCGCGGTTACTTTAAAGGATGTGCCTTGATAAACGAGAGCAGTTCGTCCGCCGTCGTAAACGCGAGACCCGTCACCGTGTCCGCGCAGCCGTAGTAGATCGCGATGCGGCCGGTCGCCGCGTCCTGCAGCGTCGCGCAGGGGAAGGTCACGTTGGGCACGTCGCCCACGCACTCGTAGAGCTCCTGCGGCCCCAGGACGTAATACGCGCCGCGCTCCTTCACGATCCAGGGCTTTTCGAGGTCCAGCAGCGCCGCGCCCACGCGGTACACGAAGCCGTTGCAGGTGTTGATGACGCCGTGATAGATGAGCAGCCAGCCCTCGTCCGTCTCGATGGGGATGGGGCCGGGGCCGATCTTCTTGGACTGCCAGGCGGAGCGGTCGTCGCCGATGGTGCCCATCACGTAGCGGTGCCTGCCCCAAAACGTGAGGTCCGGGCTGAAGCTGACGAAGATGTCGCCGAACGGCGTGTGGCCCGTGTCGGACGGGCGGCTGAGCATGGCGTACATCCCGCCGATCTTGCGCGGGAAGAGCACGCCGTTGCGGTTGTAGGGCAAAAAGGCGTTCTCGAGCTGGTGAAACGTCTTAAAATCCTCCGTCCAGGCGAGTCCGATCGTCGGTCCGTGGTAGCCGTTGCACCAGGAGATGTAATACCTGCCGTCCATGAAGCACACGCGCGGGTCGTAGCGGTATTCGCGCGCCGTCACGGCCGGGTCGCCCTCAAAGCGGATGGGCTGATGGTCGATGTTCCAGTGCAAACCGTCCCTCGAAAAGCCCGCGAAGATGTCCATGCTGACGGACTTGGAATCGCAGCGGAACACGCCCGCAAAGCCGTCCCCAAAGGGCACGACGGCGCTGTTGAACACGCTGTTGCTCGACGGGATCGCGTCGCGCCGAATGATGGGGTTCCCGCTGTAGCGCCACACGGGGTCCTGGCAGTTCGCGGGGCGTTCCTGCCACGGGATGTTCGGCAGGGCGCTGCCGATGATTTTCGCCATGGAATCACTCCTCTGCATTTGCTGTTGTGACTCTATTATGACGCATCCGCGCGCCAAAATCGAGTGTTTTTAGCATTCTTTGCTTTTTTCCCCTTTCATGCTACAATGGGAAAAGCAAAGGAAGGATGGGGAATCTCATGTTAAACAGCCAGAAGATTCGCGCCCTCGCGCCGGAGATGGACCCGCTGCGCATGGGCATGGGATGGACGGAGGATGACCTTGAAAAGCCCCAGGTGCTCGTGGAAAGCACGTTTGGCGACAGCCACCCGGGCAGCGCGCACCTGCTGTCGCTCGTGCAGGAGGCGGCGCGCGGCGTCGCGGACGGCGGCGCAAAGGCCGCGCGCTACTTTGCCACCGACATCTGCGACGGCATGGCGCAGGGGCACGACGGCATCAACTACTCGCTCGCCCACCGCGACATGATCGCGAACATGATCGAAATCCACGCGAACGCCACGACGTTCGACGCGGGCGTGTTCGTCGCAAGCTGCGACAAGGCCGTGCCCGCGCAGCTCATGGGCATCGGGCGGGTGAACATCCCCTCCGTCGTCGTCACGGGCGGCGTGATGGACGCGGGCCCCGACCTTTTGACGCTGGAGCAGATCGGCATGTACAGCGCCATGCGCCAGCGCGGCGAAATC
Organism: Bacillota bacterium; assembly: GCA_023402355.1. GTDB lineage: Bacteria > Bacillota > Clostridia > Christensenellales > Aristaeellaceae > Beduinella. The sequence goes on from JAEXCG010000005.1 coordinate 13,447, forward strand.
ACGGAGGAACAGCTCACGTACTACAAGCGCCACGCCTGCCCCAGCTGCGGCGCGTGCAGCTTCATGGGCACGGCCTCCACCATGCAGATCATGGCCGAGGCGCTGGGCCTGATGCTGCCCGGCACCGCGCTGATGCCCGCGACCTGCGAGGAGCTGCGGGAGGCCGCGTATCGGGCGGGCCGCCTCGCGGCGGACATGGCGCGGCGCGGCGTCACGGCGCGTCAGATCGTGACGCGGGAAAGCTTTGAAAACGCGATCATGGTGCACGCGGCCATCTCCGGCTCGACCAACAGCCTGCTGCACATCCCCGCCATCGCCCACGAGTTCGGCATCGACCTGGACGCGGAGGCCTTCGACCGCCTGCACCGCGGCGCGCACTACCTGCTGGACATCCGCCCCGCCGGGCGCTGGCCCGCGCAGTTCTTCTATTACGCGGGCGGCGTGCCCGCCGTGATGGAGGAGATCCGCTCCATGCTGCACCTGGACGTCCCGACCGTCACCGGAAAGACGCTGGGGCAAAACCTGGAGGAGCTGCGCGCCGGCGGCTTTTACGACAAGTGCGAGCGGTATCTTTCGCCCTACGGCCTCAAGCGGACGGACGTGATCCGCCCGTTCGACGACCCCATCGGCCGGGACGGCACCATCGCCATCCTGCGGGGCAATCTCGCGCCCGAGGGCGCGGTCGTCAAGCACAGCGCCGTGCCCAGGGAGATGTTTCAGGCGACGCTGCGCGCGCGGCCCTTTGACTGCGAGGAGGACGCCATCGCGGCGGTGCTGCGCCGCGACATCCGCCCCGGCGACGCGGTCTTCATCCGCTACGAGGGACCTAAGGGCAGCGGCATGCCGGAGATGTTTTACACCACCGAGGCGATTTCCTCCGACCCGGAGCTGGGCCGGTCCATCGCGCTCATCACCGACGGGCGCTTCTCCGGCGCGTCGAAGGGCCCGGCCATCGGACACGTCAGCCCGGAGGCGGCCTCCGGCGGCCCCATCGCGCTGGTGGAGGAGGGCGACCTCATTCGCATCGACATTCCGGGGCGCGTGCTCGCCATCGTGGGCACGCGGGGCGAAGCGCGCACGCCCGAGGAGATGGCGCGCATTTTGCAAAAGCGCCGGGCGCGCTGGCAGCCGCGCGCGCCAAAGTACAGGTCGGGCGTGCTGAAGCTCTTCTGCGAGCGGGCGGTGTCGCCCATGAAGGGCGGCTACATGGAATGAGGCTCCCGCCCGATCGGAGAGACGACTTCATCTTCGGCACGTTCTTTGGCGTCTGCGGCATTGTTCTGCTGATCGTTTTTTCGCGCGCCACAGCCGGCCTCGGATGGCGGAGCTATGGGAGCGACGACCCCAGTGTCGGCGACCCCATCGCCGCCGCGCTCGTAGCGCTTCTTTGTCTTGGCGTCATGGCGTACTGGATCGTCGACTATTGCCGCAAGCGCAGGAGGGCGAACGAGTGGACCTGCGCGTCGGAATCCGAGACGGAAGAGCCCCCGGTTCCGCCCTCGCTTTCCGCTTTGATTTTCAACCTCGCTTTGGTTGTGCTGGCGCTGGTCATGCTCATGCTCTCCTGTATTCCCGTTCGCGCGTAAAGATCGAGTTTTCTGTATAAGTTTTCTCTTCTCAATGATAAGGTAAGATAAATTGCGCAAATTGAAATAGGGATAAAAAGATATGGTTTGCAGATCTCTGGTAGAATGAAGTTACGACACACCATTCTAAAAGAAGAAAGCAAACCATGCCTGAAAAGATTGTACAGCTGAACAAGGAAGTAAGTCGGCCCATGAGAAGGTCAGAGCCGTCGTGGAAGAACTGCGGACAATGAAGCTGAAGGAAACCGTCAAGAAGGTGGAAGATGGCGTTGAAGGGACGCTGACCTACTGCGAATTTCCCTTTTAACATTGGACCCGCATTCGGACAAACAATGCTATTGAGTGGCCCAACTGGGGGATCCGTCGCCGGACTCGTGTGGTGGGCACCATTCTGGACGGCAACTCTGCCCTCATGCCAGTCTGTGCCCACCTGCGCCATGTGGCCGGCACACGTGGGGTGACAAGAAGTACATGAACATGAAGCGCTTGGAGGCCCTCCTGGAGGATGCCTCTGTTGCTGGCTGACTTCATTTTCATGAGATCTGTAAAATAATTTGTGCATAACTCTTGACGGAACCTGATACGTTCGGTACACATGCTTAAAAACGCGACACTGTTATTGTACGAGTAAAGCAAATACATATTATGGAGTTCACAAGAGATCGAATAGTCGTTATAACGCTCCACATATATCAATCCAGTTTTCAATCAATGTTCGAGGAGTGTTGCTCTACGTGCATTGAATGAAAGGCATCCATTCATACACCCCATGCACATACGCTCAAAACATTCCTTACACTTAAGCTCAGAAGGACATGAATAGGCAATAGAATCGCACATATTTGTAAAATACCCATACAACTGAGCAAGTGACGAAAATCGATTCATATCAATCCGAATATCGGATAGACCAAAGCATCGAATTACTGTCTCATCTATACAAAAATCCAGCACAGGTCTGCAAACCGATTTAGGTAATTTGGAGACAAATGGATGTGAAACGTTGCGAATAATATCCTCCTGCATACAATTGGGGATAATATTGCAGTCCATTACTATCCGAATCTTTCTGCGGTTGATCTCCGAAAAGAATTTGATAGCGACATCTCGCATTACATTGAAGTAATCTGTAGGCATCGTTGATCGCTGAGATGTTTCAGGAGATGCGATGGCTACACGTATCGATACAACCGGATACTCATCAACAAGTTTCAAAAATTCACTGAAATCCTGATCTGGCTTATATAAATTGTAGCTGGGAGTGATCACTTTGTTCCAGCACAGTTCCTTTGCACACAAAGCAATATTGTCCCAGAATCTTTGTCTTTGGTCACCAAGAATACTCTCCCCGTTGCAATTGATCATTACTCTAATCATAGATTTCTTTAAAACATCAATGTGTTTATCAATCAGAATTCCGTTAGTAAAAAGGGTCACATGGTCGGGGTCAGTATATTGAAGTGCAGTGGCAACAATCTCATCAAACTGCGGATGTAGCAGAGGTTCTCCGCCGATCAATCCAATATATTTTTCACCGCCATTCACGATGAATTTCGTTATTTTTTCAAATGTTTCAACTGGGATTGCGGGTGTTACGTGAGTAAACATATCCCTTGCAAAGCAATAGTCACACTTGAGATTACACCTAGAAGTAAGCATTATATTAGGCACAAACCATTCCTCCTCATTGTGCTTTGATCTATGTAAACTATTTTAAATAGGTAATAAAAAATGCAATACCAGCAGCAACAGTGACATTGCTGCTGGTACGCCTTTAAGAAGGATTGCAATGGCCGTCAGGAGGGCAAGGAGCGCAATTCGGATAGCATGCGTTGGGGCCATCAGGAGAGCAGGGGCTGCAATTCGGATAACAATCAGAATGCATTCTTACATCATCAGGGGTAACGCATACGATGCTCGGCACATCAGTCATGATGAAATCCTCCTTTCTCAAATAGTTATCTTAACGCAACGCGCAAAGATCAGTAAAATAGTAAACATGAGAGCGCAAGAACATTCTATCACTATGTTCTTAATTATCCACCTCTTGGTTCCAATTTAGTTCTTGCTCATCGGGAGAACAAGCAAAAGGGTTGAACGGTCCAGCGTCTGGAACAGAATGACGCGGCAAAACTGGATAGCATGGTGGACAATATGAAAAATCTTTCCAGAATTCCGGAAGCAAGAATTGGACGCCGAGTCGTTTGCTATATCGCAAACGGATACCTGGAGTGTTTATCACAAGATCCTGCTCCTTCACAGAATTCATTTCTCACTCTACGTCTAATCCTTAATCAAAGGGATAACTTTCAGTTCGACAGTAACATCCTCAACTTTTTTCCAGATTCCTTCTTGGGGGTTATATGTACAGCGAGGGAATTTACCATTAGGATTTCCAGTCAAACTCTGTGCAAGCGGGCGGCAATCTCTACATGCATATCTAAATTCACATTCCTTGCAATCATCGACATAATCAAGACTGTATGTCCAAGGAACCTGAGCCTTATTAAAAATTTCATCGAAGCTATCTTCTTTGATATTTCCAATCTTGAAATCACGAGCAAAAATGCAAGGATATACATCGCCGGTTGCGGCAAATGCAAGCTTACGGTACCAGCAGGTGTTTATGCAATGGTTTTTATTGAAAGCGTCTTCGGTCGTTTTGAAGCAAGATTCCCGTTGGTAGCGAACGGATAAAACATCCAGCCTGTCTACACAATGGCTGATTTGATTTCCTCCAACAGCTTGACGAATCGTGTCATATCCGTTGTATTCAAGCTCAAGACTCTCAATATAAGCCCGTATATCCGAGATATGATTTTCATTCACATCCATTACTACCACAGCGATTTTTGTCGGGATTTCATAGCTTTTCAGAATCTTCAACCCATGCTCGGTCTTTGAAAAACTGCCAGCACGCTGTGTGACTTTTTCATGGAGTTCAGCGCAGTGACCATAAAGAGACACACGTACACTCGCTCCACTCTCCTTAAGGAGCTGCGCCATCTTTTCGTCGATAAGTGTGGCATTTGTAAATACATCAATCCGTTGCATTCCGATCTGATGTGCATGTCGGAGAATATCGGCAAAGTCTTCATGTAATAAAGGTTCACCACCTATTAGCTGCACATCTCTACCACCACGACGGTATATTTCATCGAGAATGCTGATCCAGTATTCCTTGCTCAAGCCCTTATGCGCATTTTTCTCTGCATCGCCCCACTGTCCATAGCAATGAATACAATTGCAATTGCATTTCTCAGTAAGTTCAAGCCATGCATACACCAAACAATTATCGCTTTCGATCTCATATGGTTCATGCTTGCTGTCATCTTCGATAGTGTCCATTGTAATTCCCAGATTATGCAGTTGCTCAAGGTAAGCCTTCTCTTTATCTGCAAAATTACTGTTTTCGCTCAAATAATTCTGAATTATTTGTTTCCCAGAAGCATTAATTGAATAAACTTTACCTGATTCCAAATCGTAAATTGCAGCGTTCTTCGCACCATGCACCAATCTAAAACGTTTTCCTTGATTCATGGTATACCTCCTTAACATAATTCTTCTATGAGTGCATATAATTTTCCAGTGTGTAGTGCCCAGATTGCATCCTTAGACCAGTTCGGTAATGACGAATAAAGTGCTGCCGTTTTTAGTATCTCTATCGAGTCAACCAATTCTGCCATTTTCATTTCGGTAGGATCAGGAGTACCATACCCTTCTATAAACATCTCATATTCATGAGGTGTCGTTCTTTCCAGAATACTACGAACGTCCAGAGCAGCAAAACCATAACCAGCTTTGTCATAGTCGTACATGATACACGTTTTCTCTTGATGGTTAACGACTACATTCTTATAGCAAAAGTCATTGTGTAGAATACATCGTGGTATTTTGCATACTCTCTGATATATGATAGGGAACGACCGCTCTATTTTCCGCCAATCAGAATAACCCACGTATTTTCTCATCCAGTTTGTACTAACATTAGGTTTTAGTATTGCTAATGCGCCTACATCTGTTAATTCTGAAGTATCGCGTAAGTGCTCTATAGCATGAAGCGCCTTAAACCACTCACCAAGTGAACCGAACAAATCGCAATGGGATTTGTTCAAATATGTTCTCCACTTCAAGTTATCTCCGAAGCGTTCAAGAACTAAGGTTTGTGGCGTGGGAATGGAGCAGTACAATGTCGCAATTTGATTTTCACGAAGAATGTTGTAAACATCAGGTTCTTGTGTTTTGCTCAAATACTCAACTAAAACATATTCATCAGAAATATCCCATATATGCTTATTCTGTGAAGCATATATAAGATTCCGCTTACAAAGCTCCAACTTAAGCACTATAGTAACGCCTCCCGACTATTGATATCTAAATGTTTGAGTTGTCAGGAATACAAAACAGTGTATAATATCTGATTGTTGAAAGCGGGACACAAAGTAGACAATTTGCCCCAACGATGCTATAATGAGAATGGTACCTAGCGAAGTGGTTTTACCAAGTAGATCAAGCGATTTCTCAATAAATTACAAAGTGTTAGTGACTAAATACAGTTGGGACATGTTTTCTACCTCATGAGCCAAAAATATAATATAAATGTACGTTATATAAATGCTGGAAACATTAGCGAACCCAACGAAGAAAAGTCTTATGAGATATATTTAATCTTCGTGCAGCTTCTCTCGCCGAGATTTCTCCCTTTTTCCATGCTTGCCTACAATTTTCAAAGTCAGTCGGGCGTTCCATCGGTTTAGGTCCAAAGTGTATGCCGCGTGCTTTGGCAGCTGCGATCCCTTCTGCTTGTCGCCGCTTAATGAACTCACGCTCCATCTGTGCCACGTAAGATAGGAGCTGAAGTACGATATCCGCGATTAGCGTTCCCGTCAGGTCACATCCCTGCCGGGTGTCCAGCAGTGGCATGTCCAGTACCACGATGGCCGCCTGTTTCTCCTTGGATATGATCCGCCACTGTTCAATGATCTCATCATAGTTTCTCCCGAGCCGGTCTATACTCTTGATCACAAGAGTGTCGCCGGCTTTTATCTTGCGGAGAAGCCTTTTGTACTGCGGACGGTTGAAGTCCTTGCCGGACTGCTTTTCGATGAATATGTTCTGTTCATTAACGCCGAACTCATGCATAGCAATCACCTGACGCGCCTCATTCTGCTCCTTTGTAGATACACGAACATATCCATATACATTATTTTTCATCTTGTTGCCTCCTGTAAATAGTCGTTACCGTTCTATTCTACAGAAAGCGTCTGAACACATTATTTAGTTGTTGGAACGATAAGGAAAGATAAATTGCGCAAATTGAAAAAGGAATAAAAAGAGAGACATGGTTTCTGAAAGGAGAAAGCAAACCATGCCTAAAAAGATTGTACAGCTGAACGAAGAAGTAATCAAGGGGCAGATCAAGGAATTGGTCCGCGGCAGCGTGGAAGAAACCCTGAATAAACTGCTGGAGGCCGAGGCGGAGAAGCTGACCCAGGCGGCCCGATACGAGCGTAGCGAGGATCGCCAGGGGTACCGTAGCGGCCACTACAGCCGAAACCTCACCACCACCTCGGAGGATGTCACACTCAAGATTCCGCGCTTCAAGGGGATCTCGACAGCTATCATTGAGCGGTACCGCCGTCGTGAGAGCAGCGTCGAGGAAGCACTTATTGAGATGTACCTGGCCGATGTCTCCGTACGCCGTGTGGAGGACATTACGGAAGCCCTGTGGGGCAGCAAGGTATCCCCCTCTACCATCAGCGAACTGAACAAGAAAGCCTACATACAAATTGAGGAATGGCGTAACCGCCCGCTGCAGGGCAGCCGCTATCCGTACGTCTATGTGGATGGCATCTATCTGCGCCGAAACTGGGGTGGAGAGTACGAAAACGTGGCCATATTGGTTGCAATTGCCGTCAACGAGGATGGATACCGAGAGGTTCTGGGTGCTGCCGAGGGGATGAAAGAGGACAAGGCAAGTTGGGTCAGTTTCTTTCAGTGGCTCCGCGGCCGCGGCCTGAACGGCGTAAAACTTATCGTTGGAGACAAGTGTCTGGGAATGCTGGAGGCGGTGGGAGAAGTGTTTCCCGAGGCTAAATACCAGCGCTGTACCGTTCACTTCTACCGCAATGTGTTCTCCGTTACCCCGCGCTCCAAGGTGAAGCTGGTGGCCAAGATGCTCAAAGCCATCC
>JAEXCG010000184.1 GCA_023402355.1 Bacillota bacterium
GGGGCAGCAAGCCAGAACACTGCCTGACATGCTTTCATCAGACGCAGGTCCTCTCTCATATCCTCTGATTTACTCCAGTAAGGTGATGATCATATCTTTATTTGATAGTACGGTAATGCCAGATAAATACAGACACAATGGTAAATAATATAGTTGCAAATAATGCTGCCATAATCAGCGCGATTGCGACACCTGTTTTCGATACCAGCGGCACCAGCAAAGCGCACAGTCCATAGCCAAGTGTGTGACTGGTAGCGAGCCAGCCCGCGCCTGCGCCATCAGCCAGCTTATCATTCAGTAGAAGTTGATAAGCGGGTGTTGCCAGAGCTGCTCCAAATGACAGCACTGCACAGCCCGGGTAAAACAACCATAGCTGTTCGGAGAGCATGATAGCCAGACCACCACTCATCAACACTCCGGCACTCAGGAGCAGGGCCACCGGAGTCAGGCGCTGCGGACGGAGTACCCCGAACTGCGCGATAAGCGCAGCTACTGCGGACAGACCCAACAGCCAGGCCACCTGTTGGCTAATGGCGGTGGTATCCGTGGCGAACTGGCGAGTAAGGGCAGGCGAAAGTCCAAGCTGCATCATGCTCACCGCCGCAGCCAGTAATATTGCGCAAAGCAGATAAGGCAGACAATCCCGCTTCAGACTGACGCTCTTGCACTCCGGTGTGGGCTGTGGTGGTGTGCCGGGCAACCGCAGCAGCATCAGCAGCGCCAGCACTGGGGCTGCCATCAGCAGCCCCAGTGGCGCCAGAGGATGAATGGCCAGCATTGCTGCCGCGCACAGCGGCCCGAATAGCCTGCCGCAACTCAGGCTGGAGCTGATGGTTGCCAGAGCGGCCATGCGATTCCCTTCTCCAGCTCTCTGCAATGCCCAGACCTGACAGGCTGGCACCATTGCCGACACGGTCAGCCCGTAGGCGATCCGGGCGATGATTAATATTCCCAGTCCCACCGCTGTTGTTATGGCGCTGGTAGCCATCAGCACGCTTCCCAGCCCTAGCAGGGTAAAGCTTATGCCATATCCTCCCAGAGCCCACAACACCACAGGTTTACTGCCAGTACGGGAAATTTGCTTTCCCCACCACGGGGACGATGGCAGAAACAGCATTGAGCCAAGCATCAGCAGGGCAGCCCATACAGACAGACTCAGATTTGTCTGTATGACCAGAACAGGGAGCACAACCAGCAGACCGTTCTGTCCGATACCGAGAAGCCCGGCACTGAACGCAAGTGGCCAGCAGGACAGTGGTTTTTGGGGCGTATCTTCGATCCCTGGTGACATTATAATGTTTCAACTCCATGTATTAATTGTGTTTATTTGTAAAATTAATTTATCTGACAATAACATTTATTGTTGATAATGAGAATCATTATTGACACAATTGTTATTATTTTGCTGTGTGGGAGCTGTTTGACTATGACCCTGCCCTCTGAAAAACCAGCCACAGATGTGGCTGCGCAGTGCTTCCTGAATGCACTGATTCGTGAAACCACAGACTGGAAACTGACAGAATACCCGCCAGACGAATTGCTCATCCCGCTGGATGAGCAGAAATCGCTCCATTTCAGAGTGGCTTATTTCTCCCCAACCCAGCATCACCGCTTTGCATTTCCTGCACGTCTGGTCACGGCATCAGGCAGTTATCCTGTCGACTTTACCACTCTCTCCCGGCTTATTATTGATAAGCTACGCCATCAACTGTTTCTGCCCGTTCCCCTCTGCGAAACTTTCCACCAGCGCGTGCTGGAAAGCCATGTCCATACGCAACAGGCAATTGATGCCCGTCATGACTGGGCCGCTCTGCGTGAAAAAGCGTTGAATTTTGGCGAGGCTGAGCAGGCGCTGCTGACAGGACACGCTTTCCACCCTGCGCCTAAGTCTCATGAACCGTTTAACCGGCGGGAGGCTGAACGCTACCTGCCTGATATGGCACCCCACTTCCCACTGCGGTGGTTTTCGGTGGATAAAACGCAAATCGCCGGTGAAAGTTTGCATCTCAACCTTCAACAGCGGCTGACGCGATTTGCCGCAGAGAATGCGCCTCAGTTACTCAACGAATTAAGTGACAACCAATGGCTGTTCCCGTTGCACCCGTGGCAGGGGGAATATCTTTTGCAGCAGGGGTGGTGCCAGGCACTTGTTGCTAAAGGGCTGATTAAAGACTTAGGTGAGGCCGGCACGTCGTGGCTGCCGACCACCTCTTCCCGTTCCCTCTACTGTGCCACCAGCCGCGATATGATCAAGTTCTCCCTGAGCGTACGGCTGACCAACTCCATCCGTACTCTGTCCGTGAAAGAAGTGAAGCGTGGGATGCGCCTGGCACGCCTGGCTCAAACCGACGGCTGGCAGATGCTACAGGTCCGCTCCCCGACTTTCCGGGTAATGCAGGAGGATGGCTGGGCCGGGCTGCGCGATCTTAACGGCAACATCATGCAGGAAAGTCTGTTTGCCCTGCGTGAAAATCTGCTGGTGGATCAGCCGAAAAGCCAGACTAACGTACTGGTCTCCCTGACTCAGGCCGCACCTGATGGCGGTGATTCGCTGCTGGTTTCGGCGGTAAAACGCCTGAGCGATCGCCTCGGTATCACTGTGCAACAGGCCGCCCATGCATGGGTCGATGCATACTGTCAGCAAGTGCTAAAGCCGCTGTTTACGGCTGAAGCGGATTACGGCCTGGTGCTGCTGGCGCATCAGCAAAATATTCTTGTCCAGATGCTTGGGGATCTGCCGGTCGGATTTATTTACCGTGACTGTCAGGGCAGCGCTTTTATGCCTCACGCGACAGACTGGCTCGATTCTATTGGCGAGGCGCAGGCGGAAAATATTTTCACCCATGAGCAGTTGCTGCGCTATTTCCCTTATTACCTGCTGGTTAACTCCACTTTTGCTGTGACCGCTGCGCTGGGGGCTGCCGGGCTGGACAGCGAATCGAATCTGATGGCTCGTGTACGAGCATCGCTGGCTGAAGTGCGTGATCAGGTGACTCATAAAACCTGTCTCAACTACGTGCTGGAAAGTCCGTACTGGAACGTAAAAGGTAACTTTTTCTGTTATCTGAACGATCATAACGAGAACACCATTGTTGACCCTTCGGTGATCTATTTCGATTTCGCTAACCCGCTGCAGGCTCAGGAGGTCTGAATGTCTGAGGCAAACATTATTCACAGCAGATATGGACTGCGCTGTGAAAAACTCGACAAGCCCCTGAATCTTGGCTGGGGACTGGACAATAGCGCGGTGTTGCACTGTTCCGGGGAGCTGCCGACAGGGTGGCTGTGCGATGCGCTGGATCAGATATTTATCGCCGCACCACAACTGTCAGCAGTGGCTCTCCCCTGGGCCGAATGGCGTGAGGAGCCACAGGCGCTGACGCTTTTTGGGCAGGTAAAAAGCGACATTATCCATCGTACTGCCTTCTGGCAGTTACCGTTATGGTTGAGTTCACCGGCAAACCGGGCCTCCGGTGAAATGGTTTTTGATGCAGAGCGTGAGATTTATTTCCCGCAGCGCCCACCCCGTCCACAGGGTGAGGTTTACCGCCGTTACGATCCACGTATTCGCAGGATGCTGAGTTTCCGCATTGCCGATCCCGTTTCTGATGCAGAACGTTTCACCCGCTGGATGAATGATCCGCGCGTTGAGTATTTCTGGGAGCAAAGTGGCTCACTGGAGGTACAGACCGCCTATCTGGAGCGCCAGCTCACCGGTAAACATGCATTCCCGCTGATTGGGTGCTTCGACGATCGGCCATTCAGCTATTTCGAAATCTACTGGGCGGCGGAAGACCGCATTGGTCGTCACTATTCGTGGCAGCCCTTTGACCGTGGCCTGCATCTGCTGGTTGGTGAACAGCAATGGCGCGGGGCCCACTATGTGCAAAGCTGGCTGCGCGGGCTGACACATTACCTGCTGCTGGATGAGCCCCGTACGCAGCGCACAGTACTGGAGCCACGCACCGATAACCAGCGCCTGTTCCGCCATCTTGAGCCTGCGGGATACCGGACAATTAAAGAGTTCGACTTCCCACATAAGCGCTCGCGCATGGTGATGGCGGATCGTCATCACTTCTTCACGGAGGTCGGTCTGTAATGAATCACAAGGACTGGGATTTTGTTAACCGTCGGCTGGTGGCAAAAATGTTGTCTGAGATGGAGTATGAGCAGGTTTTCCACGCGGAATCTCAGGGCGATGACCACTACTGCATTAACCTGCCGGGAGCACAATGGCGCTTCATCGCTGAACGTGGTATCTGGGGCTGGCTGTGGATTGATGCCCAAACGTTGCGCTGCACGGACGAACCAGTACTGGCGCAGACGCTGCTGATGCAGCTAAAGCCGGTGCTGTCAATGAGTGATGCCACTGTTGCAGAGCATATGCAGGATTTGTATGCCACGCTACTGGGCGACCTGCAACTGCTGAAGGCCCGTCGCGGACTGAGTGCCAGTGACCTGATTAATCTTGATGCCGATCGTCTGCAATGCCTGCTGAGCGGTCATCCTAAATTCGTTTTTAATAAAGGTCGCCGTGGCTGGGGCAAAGAGGCGCTGGAACGATATGCGCCAGAGTATACCAACACCTTCAGACTGCACTGGCTGGCGGTAAAACGTGAACATATGATCTGGCGCTGCGATAACGATCTGGATATTCAGCAGTTGTTGACTGCCGCAATGGATCCGCAGGAGTTTACACGCTTCAGTCAGGTCTGGCAGGAAAACGGGCTGGATCACAACTGGCTGCCGCTGCCGGTACATCCGTGGCAGTGGCAGCAAAAAATCGCTACCGACTTCATCGCTGATTTTGCCGAAGGCAGGATGGTGTCTCTCGGCGAGTTTGGCGACCAGTGGCTCGCCCAGC
>JAEXCG010000004.1 GCA_023402355.1 Bacillota bacterium
GAAAGATATCTCCCCTACCTGGTATTTGACCATTGTCTTCTGCGCGGGTCACGCCATTTGTTGTAGGCCTCGCGCATTTTGGCGTTTCCCTGTGCGTAGGCGCAGTGCATCTGGTATTTGTTCCGCAACTGCTGGTAGAGCTGCCGCATCTTATCCGCTTTCAGGTGGAAGATACGGAGGACCGTCTGCATCCAGTCTTGGATGGATACGCGCTCTTACTGGGAGATAGGATTTTCATTTTTTGGCACTGACGGTTATGCATACAGATAGGTGCTCCATTCTGAAATCAGTGCGTCCAACCACCGGTTGTATTCTTCGTCAGCAATCTGATGCTTCGGATGTGCCCAGTACCAGTTCAGCGAGCGTGCAAGGCCTTCGTGTAGAGAGATGGATGGTGCATATTCCGGGACGAATTGTTTAATTTTCCGATTGCAGAATATGGCGTTTTCCGCCATATCGCCGTACAGTTTTGCACGGAGTTCTTCGTTGACACGAATGAGCATCTGCGATGGAATCGCGGCGATTTTTACCTCACGGCCGAGAAGAAAGCCATATGTCTGCATGATCTCATTCCAGGTATAAGAGACTTCGCCGGTGATATGAAAAGAGTTCCCGACTGCGGCCCGGTTTCCCAGGAGGCCGACAATTCCGACCGCGACGTCATCGCTGTGTGTCACTGTCCACCGGCTTCGACCGGTATCGTGTACCACCACAGGTTTTCCGCGAAGGACACGATCCACCAGCGTCCAATGTGAGACTTGCCAACCCATTGTGGGCCCGACAACAAGTTTCGTTTCTCCGTATGTGTGTGACGGCCGTACGATCGTCACAGGAAAATCATGCTCCCGGTATTCCTGCTGGAAATAAAGCTCGCAGGCGATTTTTCCGCGGGCATAGGAGCTGAACGGATTTTTCAGCGGGGTATCCTCCGTAATCGGCAGACTCAAACATGGCTTCTGATAGACGGTACAGGAACTGATGAAAATAAAGTGAGCGACTTTTCCGCGCAGGGCTTCCGTGTGCTCTTTTGCCTGTTGAGAGGTAAAACAGATAAAATCAATTGCAGCGTCGAATGTTTTTCCATGCAGTACCTGCAGCAGTGCGTCGGGATCGTTCACATCGCAGACAATGGAGTGAATCCGGCCGCTTTGTGGCAGGACGTTCTTGCCTCGTGTCACGATCCACACCTCGTCGCCTCGACTAAGACAGAGCTGGGTGACACTTGAACTGATGTTCCCCGTTCCGCCCAGAAACAAAAGATTCATTGAGGTCTCCTTTCTTCTCAAAAAAGGAAGGGGAATTTCAGCCCCACAGAGCCGCCAGAGCGCTGCCCATCAGAGTGCTCTCTTCGGCTCGGATGATCTCCACGGCAAGTCCAAGCCGTTGATTCAGCTGCGATTCTGCGCAGGAGAGAATCCGCGTGTGCAGAGGTCGGCATTTGTAAAACGTGGAACCTTCGGCTGAAATACAGTAGGGCAGATTGGATTTTCCGTCTGCCGCCATCTTTTTCAGAACTGCGGCCCAGTTGCACACGGTCAGCATGGACGCCCGGTCAAACAAACCGTTCAGCAGAAGTATAGCGGATTCACGGCTCTGCGTGTCCGGCAGCATTTGAGACAAAACGTTGTCTCCGCATGGATCCAAACAGAATGCGTCCACCTGCTGCGGCTGAAGAACAGACAGTGCGGGCAGTCGGCCGGCAGTAGCCTGACCTAGAAGTCCATGTCGTGCCGCATCCTGAAGATAAGCGAGAGCCAGAGCTCCCTGATAGGCTCCGGAGATCATCTTTTCAAACAGCTGTGTCCCTGGAGCGGCCGTGTGTGCGTCAAATGCTTGGTCTACCCTATTGAGCGCAAGACCAGCAAAGCCGCCCGATTCCAGATTGACGAGACTGTATCCCTTTTTTTTTCGGAGAAATTCCGATTTTGGGATACGGGTATTTTTTTCGCGGTAGCATGAGTTTGTGCCGGTCCCCAGAATAAAGCCGATGTATCCAGCATAATCCCGTACAGCTTGGGCTCTTGCGCCCAGAAGTGTAGCGACCGTGTCATTGATGACGCAGGTTCTATGGCGGACGCGGCAACCGGATCTCTGCAAAGCTGCGTCGATTTCTTGACCGAGCAGCGCCCCCGATGCGTTGCGTATGGAGACTTCTTTGTTGAAATTGAGCACTTTCCCTTCCAGCGTAGGAAGAATCTCGCACGGAAAGGAAAAACACAGGCCGATGCGAGCACTTTGATCCGCTATCGGAAGAAGATACTCCGCAATCTGTTCGAAAAATTCGCTGCGCTCCAAATTACCTTGTGTCCCTGGCATGGGATACTGCCGACGGTCCAGAAAATGCATCCGGCCATTCTTCCATTCGATCAATGCGATGCGAAGATTGGTCCCGCCCATATCGATGGCGATGACCGGTCCGCCGTCAGACGGCGGAGCCTGTGCGTCCAGATAGGCCGGTATCATTTTCAAAGAGCTGGCGCCACCCGCCAAACCGCGCTCCATCTCCGAGACAAATGCTGTAAGGCACGCATCGAATTGCTTCTGAGAGTATTCCAGCCCCATTTCCGTGATATATTGCTGCATGGTTTGCATGTTTCCGGCTCCTTTCATCCCTGCCGACATCCCTGCCGGCGTCTTGCTGATCCGGCGGCTGTCCGCACAATCAGAACGACCGCCAAAGCAATCAGCAGAATGCACACGCCCTCAAATCCGGATTGTGCCGTATCCGCCTGCAGAACCAGTTTGACTCCTGCAAAAAAGAGCGGTGAGGCGAACTGTCCCATGGACGTGCCGATATTGACAGTGGCCATTGCTTGCCCGCTGTATATCACAGGGCAAACTTCTGCTGTTCGGGCCATGATGGACGGAATAATGATGCCGTCGCCGAGCCCCACCAGAAAGATTCCAGCATACAGCACGAGAAGATGATCCGCCTTGGCAAGACCAAGGAATCCGAGTCCCATGGTCGCTACGGCTGCCGGGACAAGCCATGCGCCCATGGCCGTCTGAAGCCTGACGAGAATCATTCCGGTCAGAAAGCAACCGATGTATAATGCGGCCACCCCGATGCTTGCAACTACAGCCTGCGTCTGTCCGAGCTCCTGCGTACATGTTGCGAAGTTGGTCACGCAGGAATAGAATACAAGCATCTGTGCCATTGCGAACGCGGCAAGAAGATATACGCGCCAAGGCAGAAGCTGGTAGCGCCGCCCGGCTTTCTGGACGTTGTTTTTGTGGCTGGGAAGAAAGAATACGCACACCCCGAGAACCAGAACGACATACAGATTGACCAGGAAGACGCTGCGCCAGCTGAAAGCGGCCAGAAGACCGGCCACGACCGTTCCGATTGCACCGCCGAAGTAGTTGGCAGCCATCGTACAGCCGATCATTGCGGTGCGCTCCTGTCCATCGAACAAATCGGAGACAAGACTCAGGTTGACCGGATAGAACAGTCCCATCCCGACCCCCACTAGGGCACGGCATAAAAATAGCTGCCAGAATTCCGCAGCAGCATATCCGCCGAGTCCGCCGGCTCCGAAGAGAATAAGGCCTATCAGAATCAGATGACGCTTTTCGGCAAAGTTGCTCATCCAGCCGGAAATCTGTCCGACCACAAGTGAACAGATCGCGGGCAGCGTGACCAGCATCTGCACAGCGACAGAACCGGCGTTCGGGTATTCGGCCTGTACATCCGGGAGCACAGGCGACATCAGTACAAATCCCACGATTCCCAGCGAATGAACTGCTAAGATCGATAGTTTATATTTTTTCATTCTTCCCTCCGTACTTTTTGGTGTATTCGCTGGGTGTCATCCCATAGTATTTGCGGAATGTCAGCGTAAAGTACCGTGCGCTGTTGTAGCCTGTCTGCTGTGCAATCTCATAAATTTTGTGACCGCCTTCCAGCAGCAGACGTTTGGCGTTCTGCATGCGGACTCTCAGTAAATAGTCCATGAACTTTTCTCCTGTTACCTGTTTGAAAATCGTACACAGGTATCCGTAGCTGATGTTGATCTCATCAGCAACTGCGTTGAGAGAAAAACTGCTTTCCGCATACTGGTGGTAGATAATCGCACAAGCTTTTTCAATCATCTGCTTATTCGGATTGTTCGCCAAACGCTGCAGGATGCGCAGAATCTCCTTCAGCTGTTCTTCATAAAATGTCCGCAGCATAGTGATCAGGTCGTCATGCACAGTCGAATCAAGAAATAGGTGATAGTTGATACGGCCCGTTTTTTCTTTTTCGATATCGAAATATTCGATGGCTGTATGAATGGAATTCAGACACCAGTTGTAAATGTAATTGACACTCTGATTGCGAAGAATCTCGAACACCTTTTGCGTCAGTTCAGGCAGCTGTTCTGCACGTCCGCACTCCAGACAATGCAGAATCCCATTCTGGCATGCCAAGAGGCGGCTGTTGAGCGTGTAAGCCGATGGTACGCTGCCCGAATAGAAATTCACTGTGCGCTGCGCCTGGTTCAGTGCCTCAATCGTCTGACAGTAGGCGATGGAGAGCTCCCAGATATTTTCCACCGATTCGCTGACGCCAATGGCGCATTCATGAAGCAGTGTGTCAGCCTGCTGTGCAAGAAGTTCCTCCGCTTGCTGCTGTTCCATCTGCGGCACGACGAAGATGCAGTTGTTTCCGATCTGGCAGGAGATCATATCGAAATCAGCGGACAGCGCCTCTTTCATAGTTTTGTAAACGCAGGAGAACAGCGCGTGGCTGTTTCCGTTCCAGTGAGAGGCAATGTACTCCGCATAGTTTTTGAAACAGAAATTCACGAGTATCATCCGCAGAGGAAACACCAGTCCAAGTGCATTCTCAAGATCCATGATACGCTCTGTGGAATGGTAGTCATTTTGGACAAGATGATACAGAAAATGGCTTACCGCCAGCTGTGCACTTGCGCTATGCTGGGTTTGCTGCTGCTTTTCCTGCGTAAGTTTGTCCGCGAGTTTGGAAAAAACGAGCTGTGCACGCTCGCGGGAAAACGGCTTGAGCAGATAGTCCTCCACGCCGTGACGCATCGCGGTAACCGCGTATTCAAAGGAATCGTAACCGCTGAGAACGACAATTTTAGTTCCCGGGCTGCACTTGCGAATCTTTGCAATCAGTTCCAGTCCGTTCCGTCCAGGCATCTGGATGTCTGTCAGGAGCACATCATAATGGTTGCTCTCCAGCAGATGCAAAGCTTCTGCCGTGCTCCCGACGTCGTTGGCAATGCGAAAACCGAGCGTCTTCCAGTCCAGCATATAGCGTAGCCCATGGCGCACGACTTCCTCGTCGTCCACCAAGAGCACCTTGTACAGTCCGTCGTCGATTAGTGGGTAAGAGCCCGACCGCATTGCTGTATCTTCCATGTTGTACCTCTAGCGCTTTCCGGTCAGCCTTTTACGCCGCTGGAAGCAAAGCTTTCTACAAAGTATTTCTGAGTAAAAATGAACAGAATGATAATCGGAATCAGCGATACCGCCGTACCTGCCATGATGGTGGAGTAACTGGAGCCGTTGCTCATCTGGAATTTCTGGAGTCCGACGGGAATGGTGTACATGAAGTCGCGGCTCAAGTATGTCTTGGGATTGATATAATCATTCCAGCTGCTGGTGAATTGCAGGAGCGTGACAGTCAGCAAAGTAGGCTTGATCTGCGGAAGAATGATCTGACCAAATACGCGGAACTGACTGGCTCCATCGATGATGGCGGCCTCGGACAGCGACCGCGGTACCGACATAAATGCCTGACGCATCAGGAACACGCTGAAAACTTCGAACATGGCAGGAAGAATCAGCGCATAATGGGTATTGGACATATGTAGTGTCTGAAACAAAAGATATTTCGGAACCAGAAGAACTTGGTTCGGAACCATCATCGTGGCAAGATAAATGATAAAGAGAACGTTGCGCCCTTTAAAGCGCAGGCGCGCAAAAGCATATCCCGCTAAAGCCGAAAAAAACACATTGCCCACAACGGAGAAGAACGTCACCTTAGCCGAGTTCAAAAAATAGATGGGAAACAAATCGTCGGTAAAAACCGTCTTGTACGTGTTGAAGTTCCAGCGTTTGGGAATCCAGCGGATCGGGTATTCAAAAACGTCCAGCTCAGGCTTGAACGACGTGGAGATCATCCATGCCAAAGGAAGCAGGCAGCTGATTCCGCAGATTATCAGCACGACCGTGACAACTGTCTTTCCCAGTATGCGCTCGAAATGGCGATTCTTTTTTGCATCCATCTCCAATCCTCCCTTACATATCATAGTTGACCCATTTGTTTTGGAGTTTCCACTGCACAAGGGTAAAAATCAAGATGATGATAAACAGTACCCATGCGATGGCAGAAGCATAACCCATTTCAAATCGGTTGAAGGCGTAATCGTAAATGGCATAGACCAGAACGAAGGACGATGTTCCAGGTCCGCCCTGTGTGGCAACGGAAACCTGATCAAACACCTTCAGCGAGTTGATCATTGACATGATCATGATAAAGAACAACGACGGCGTAAGCATAGGAAGTGTAATGCGAAAATAACGCTGACGCGCGTTTGCCCCGTCAATCGCAGCCGCTTCATACAGCTCGGTGTTGATGTTCTGGAGCCCGGCCAGCAGGATGACCATATAGTATCCCACAGTATGCCATACCGTCAGGATGACGATGCTCGTCATTGACCAATGAATGTCCATGAACCATCCGGGAGGATTCGAGATTCCCAGCGCCATCAAAAGGCTGTTTACGGGGCCGCCTTCTGGATTGAACAGCGCTTTGAATACGATGGATACGGAAACCCAAGAAGTGATAAATGGAATAAAATATACTGTTCGCAGAAATTTTTTGCAGAACGCGATTTTGTTCAGCAGGGACGCGAGCAAGAGCGCCAGCACGATGGTTACAGGAATTTGCAGGAAGGAAAAATAAAGATTGTTCCACAGGGAAGTGCTGATTTTCGGGTCGCTCACCATACGGGCATAGTGTTCCAAGCCGACAAATTCCATTCCGGCCAGACCTTTGGTGTAATCCCATTCCGAAAAGCTGAGCACAACAGTCATAAACAGCGGCAGCACAACAAAAATCAATGTGCCGATTAGATTGACGCTGATGAAAAGATAACCGGTGAGCGCTTCACGTGTGCGCATTTTCAGTGTGAAGCGTTTTTTTTGCGTGTTCCGGGAGCCCGCCGCCGGGGCGCATACCGCATTCTGGTTCATATGCTGTCTCCATCCTTTTAATCATTTGCCGGATTTATGCGAAAAAGCTTGCCGGGCCGCACTGGAAGCGCCGGCCCGGCAAGCTGCGCACATTATTCGGCGGCAGCCGAAGCCACGAGCTCCTCAGAGCGCGTGCGGATATTCTCCACAGAGGTGTCAAAGTCCTGTCCGTTGGTGAAGTAGACCTCGGCCTCTTCGTTCATAATCGACTGATAGTCCACACCGTTCGGATAATCCTCATATGGGTTCGACTTGACGAACTGCACATTCGTATCGAAGAATTTGGCGCCGTCTTCCACGGATACGGGAGTACCTTCAACGAATGCTTCGATTAGCTCGTCGCTCGCTTCGGCGACCGGGGGAACAGACAGGTTAACCATGTATTCCGCGCCGTGTTCCATGTAATAGACCATTGCTTGGAAGGCTTCTTCTTTATGCTCGGAACCTGGATTGATGGCAAGGAACTGAACGCCGCCACAAGTATAGCAAGTGTCACCCGGCTCGTTGACTGGCGGAGTTACAACGCCGACTTCGAAGTCGAAGGGGAACTGGTCGGGCAAGCGCATATCGCGCAGGATGTAGGGGAAGCCTTCGGCCATTGCACAATTACCGGACAGGAATTCCGTGCTGATATAGGAGTTGCGGGAACGCATACTCACAAAGGACGGCTTCACGCCTTCGTCATCCATGCGCTTGTACTGATACATCGCGTCAAGCAGGTACGGGTCGTCGTACATGATGAAATTGCCGTCCTCATCGAAAGTCTGGCCACCCTGCATCAGGCCGTTGTAGCTCCACATGCCGGTGTGAGCATTGGTCGATGTGCCGTAGTAATCGCTCATTTCTGTAATCTGGTCCGCCAGCGCGAAGTATTCGTCCCAAGTCCATCCGTCTTGGGGATATTCCAACCCCAGCTCATCAAAGATATCCTTGTTGTAGAACCAGTATTTGACGTTGGCGCGGCAGGGAATGCCGTAGTACGAACCGTCGTACTGGACGAATTCGGCGTACTTTCCGAACAGACCTTCCATGTCCACATCAAACCTGTCAATCAGTTCATCAAGATTGTATGCAAATCCGTTTTCAATACGCTGAGCAGGCGACGTTTCGGTGATGATCCGGAAGTCCATTTCACTGCCGCTCATGGCGACGATGTCTAGCGCGCTCTCTTTGTCTGTACCGCCGGTATCGGGCAGGATACAGACCTCAACGCGAATATTGAGTTTGTCCTCGATTTCCTGCCAGACGGGATTATTTTCCTCTGCCGTTTCCCACGTATAGTATGTGATCGTCACAGGTTCTTCTGAATCGGATTTGTTCGATGCAGAGCCGCTGCTTGTCTGGATCCCGCTCGAAGCGGAGCCACCGCATGCTGCCAGCGACAGGAGCATAACAGTGACCAATAAGAGTGCGCATACTCGCTTTTTCATAATTTTCTCCTTTCCAGTGCCAAGATTGTCAAGATTGTTACGAACCCGTTTAGAGCGCCACCTGCTAAACTGTAACTTTAGCGTAGCATACCACCGAGGAAAGCAACAGCAGCAACTTTTTTTGAAATGTACAAAATATTTCAATTTTTAAGCGAAAATATATCTAAATTCTATTATTACCTCCAGCGAAATTAGTCAGTTCGCGCAATTCTTCCTGCGTGCGGACAGCCGGAAAGATAATGTCTACCTGTGTTCCTTGCCCTGGTGTACTGTCAATCGAAAATGTATGGTGTCCGCCATATACCAGTTCAAGCCGGCGCATGATGTTCGGAAGCCCGATACTGCGGGCACCGCCCGTCGTGCGCAATTGATTCAGCGTTTCGTCATCCATCCCTGCGCCGTTGTCCTCGACGTGAAGATGAAGCTGTCCATGTTCGCGCGCAATCCAGATACGCACCGTGCCGCCGGATGTACTGCTCATCACGCCGTGTACGATTGCGTTTTCAATCAGAGGCTGCAGCAGAAGACGCAGGGTTAGATTGTTTTCTGTGTCGGGATTTACATCAAAGTGAACCTGAAGCGCCATTCCGAAGCGGCACTGCTGCAGGTACACATAGTTTTTTGCAAATGCCACTTCCTGTCCGACTGTCGTGAAAATAGAGTGCTCGCTCACTGTAAAATGGAAAAAGTCACTGAGCGCTACGATCATACGTGAAACTTCCTCCGTGGCGCCAAACGAGGCCATCCAGTTGATGCTGTCGAGCGTATTATACAGAAAAT
Source organism: Bacillota bacterium (assembly GCA_023402355.1). Lineage (GTDB taxonomy): Bacteria > Bacillota > Clostridia > Christensenellales > Aristaeellaceae > Beduinella. The sequence goes on from JAEXCG010000004.1 coordinate 9,417, forward strand.
GCGGGTTGATCTGCTGCTGGAGCATTTCAATCTCCGACTGTTGTGCACTCAACGCAAGTTCTTTTTCACGAAGACGTGAACGGTAGACTTCTTCAATCGTCTGGTCCAGCCGTTCGGCCATTTGGCCGAAGCGGTGTAAAAGCTGATCAATCTCCAGAATTCCCACACCACAGATTTTGGGAATTGCAAAATCGCCTTTTTCAATCTGCTCCATAGCCTGACCCATTTTTTGAAAGGGAGCTGTGAGAGAGCGGGAAATGTACAGTATCACCAGCATGAACAATGCCATTGCGAGACAAAAGAGCAGGATACTCCATCCAAGCAGCTGGAATACGCCTGCAAACACCAAGTTCTGTGGAGTTAGTTCTATAAGAATCCAGCTGTTGTCCAGTACTCTGCTGTGGGCGGCAAGAACGGAATTTCCGTCGATAGTTATAAATTTAGCATCGGTCTCATCCAGAAGTCCTTCCGGCGGAACGTCATCGGTGCCGCTTGGACCATAGAGAAGCGAACCGTCACTGTCGAGCAGGTACAGGCGAGAGCTGTCGTGAAAAGCATATTGTCGTGCAATAGCGTACAGCTGTTGGAGGTCCATTGTAATCAGTAAGTATCCGAGAGTGTGCATGGTTGCATTGAGCGAGTAGATTGACCTCACCAGAACGACCTTACCGTCCGGTAGAATGTACCAGAATGCGCGGCCGTTTTTTTGCTCGGCGGGAAGACTCAGGACAAAATCTGTCAACTGGCGGCACTCCTGCGACGGAACAACGAACATGCTGTTGTAATAGGAGCAGTGGTTGTCCAGAAGAATAAAATTGTCGATTACGCGGATGTATTGTCCGGCGCTCGCAAACAGTGTGTGCATGTTCTCCACGTCAGCGGTTCCTCCGCTGTGCCAGTAATTTTCCAGAGCATGCTGCGCCACGTTTCCGTAGGCAATCATGCTGGAGATATTGTTAATGCTTGCAACCCAGAGATTCATGTTTTCTGCGGCGTTTTCTACGGCGGTTCTGGCCGATTGACGGCTGCTGTGGTAGGTTAGCATGAACACCACCGAACCGAGCATGCTGCCCAGCAAAAGGAGAGCGGCACATCCGAGGGCCAGCATTTTCCGAAGGGTTGCATGGTACAATGTACGAGAGCGCACAGTTTCATTTGTTCGCATGCGAGATACCTCCTCAGTCAGACTACTGTATCCTTAGTTCAATATCATTGTGACATACCTGGCCGTCAGGAAAAAGTGCAAAAATTTTCCAATAGAAGCAATCTGTAATTTTTATCGCTTTTTTGAACGGAGTTATAAAATTATAATAAAAACCAGGATAGAGCGCCATCTCTTCTTGTGTAAACTGTACGAATCAATTCAGACAGAGAGAAGGGATCTATATGAAAAACGGAAAGCTTCAAATCGGCATCATCGGATGCGGAAACATTGCCAACACTAAACATATGCCGAATCTGGCCAAGTTCCCCGACCGCGTTGAGATCGTGGCCTTCTGTGATCTCGTTGCGGAAAAGGCGGAGCGTGCGCGTGCCAAATTCGGTACGCCGAACGCGCAGGTGTTCACGGATTACCACCAGTTGCTCAACCTTGATTTAGATGCCGTACATGTATGCACGCCGAACCGGTCACACGCAGATATTACCGTTGACGCGCTGGAAGCGGGACGTAATGTAATGTGCGAAAAGCCAATGGCCATTGATTCTGCTGGTGCTCGACGCATGGTGGAGGCTCAGAAACGCTCGGGCAAGCTACTGACCATCGGCTACCAGAACCGCTACCGCAAAGACACTATGGCTCTGAAAAAACTGGCGGAGACCGGTGAACTCGGTGAGATATACATGGCAAAAGCCCATGCGCTGCGCCGCCGCGGAATTCCCAACTGGGGCGTATTCACCAACAAATATGAACAGGGCGGCGGACCACTGATTGACATCGGCACACATTCCCTCGACATCACGCTATGGATCATGGACAACTATAAACCAGTTTCAGTGGTCGGTTCCACGTATTATAAGCTGGGACGTTCTCTTGCGGGTGATGAGCAGGGGACGGATGAACACTGGAATCCGGAAACGTTTGAAGTGGAAGATTCCGCTTTCGGATTTGTAAAGTTCGAAAACGGCGCCACCGTATTTCTGGAGTCCGCATGGGCCCTAAACACTACCAATCAGAAGCAGGCAATGACAACGGTCTACGGCACGAAGGCGGGTGCGGAGATGGACTATCCTTTCTCTGGCACAGGAACGGACCGGCGGCTGCTCGTCAACAAAATCGTGGCGGGCCGACAGACAATCGAAGAGCTGGACGTGACTGAGACGGATACCGTTTCGTCTTCCGACCTGATTTTTTCCTATCCAGGCGCAGAGCAGGAATGCATCACTTGGCTGAACGCGCTGGAGGGCAAAGGGGACCTCGTCGTTTATCCCCAGCAGGCATACGTTGTGACGCAGATTCTGGAGGCAATCTATGAATCCGCGCGAACCGGAAATATGGTGAAGCTCTGATCACAGCCGGTTGTCGGCCGGGCAGTGCGGCCGTTCGGCCCGCGCTGTCTGGCCTTTTTGATTTTGATGCGAAGACAGAAACTTCAATCGAAGGGAAAGCTTAAAAATGAATCAATACAGCAAAACGCCGGGTCTGGCTATCGTTGGCTTCGGCGGAATGGGCAGCCAGCACGCGAAGATGCTGGGGAGTGTTTCGGACGTGTTTCGGCTGGCCGGTATATATGATATCCGGGAGGAGCGTCAGCAGTATGCCGCGAAACTCGGATTGTCTCCGTTTGCTTCATACGAGGAACTCCTCGCGTCTCCGGATGTTGACGTGGTTCTGATCGCAACGCCGAACCATCTTCACCGGCCGCTTTCCATACAGGCACTGCAGGCGGGAAAACATGTCATCTGTGAAAAACCGGCCATGTTGAACGCCGAGGAACTGGAAGACGTACTGGCTGTTGCACGGAAGAGCGGACGTGTTTTTGTTGTTCATCAGAACCGGCGCTGGGATGACGATTTCCGGGCGGTGAAGCAAGTGCTAAAGGGAAATTCACTCGGGAAGGTCTTCACGATCGAATCGCGCATTATGGGTTCGCAGGGAATTCCCGGTGACTGGCGCACAAAACGTGAATTCGGCGGAGGCATGCTGCTCGACTGGGGAATCCATCTTACCGACCAGCTACTCTGGATGGTGCCCGGACGCCTGAACCGCATTTACTGCAAGCTCGGGCATATACTGGGCGGGGAATGCGACGACAGCGTCAAACTGTTCCTGTCATTTGAAAACGGGATCGAAGCGCTCGTGGAAGTTGCCACATGGAACATGGAGGCTCTGCCGCGCTGGTATGTGGCGGGTATGGGTGGTACGCTGACCATCCGGGATCTGTGGTGCAGCGAAAGCCGTCTCACGCGCCTGAAGCAGACCGGCGGTGCGACCGTCCGTCCCGTGGATGCGGGAAAAGGAATCACCAAGACCCTGGCTCCGCGCGATCCGGCCACACTGGAAATCGGAGAAGTGTCTCTGACCGCCTATGACGTGTGCGATTTTTACCGCAATGTTGCAACAGCAATCCGTGGGGAGGCGAATCTGATTGTCGCGCCGGAGGAGTCGTTGCGTGTGATGCGTGTGATGGATGCGGCCCGCCGATCCGCAGAGCTCGATGTCGTAATCCACTTTGAAGAATGAACCAATCAAGAAAGAGTGTGAATTGTGATGAAAATCGGATTTGTGAGCGCCATTCTGGACGGATGGAGCTTTGAAGAAATGATTGACACCGCAGCGCGGCTGGGATATGCGTGTGTAGAGG
>JAEXCG010000009.1 GCA_023402355.1 Bacillota bacterium
CAGAATCAACTGTCTTTTCCTTGCTTTGCGTTTCTTTTCTCTATTCTGTATCGTTTTCAAGGATCGTTTCTGTGCAGCTTGCGAGAAGTTTTTCTCGCGCTCGCTGACAGCTTGATTAGTATACCAAACGTCAGCCCCTTTGTCAACGCTTTTTTAAAAGTTTTTTGCGCGCCGCAAGGCATCTTTGAACACAAATCCGAACGTTTCATCTGCACAAAGCGCCTTTTATTCGATAAATCCCTTCATTTACAATCCGTCTCCGTTCCATCCTGCGCAGAACTCCATAAAAACCCGTACATTCAGCAAAGAAAAAAAGTGCGCAGAAACCCGCGTTTCTGCGCACCCAAGCTGCCTGAGGGCCCGTTTTCGCCTGTTATTGGAAGAGCTGCGCGCCCTGTGTGGCCTGTTCCCGCTGGTTATCCTTGTAGCTGTCGTACCACTCCGGCTTCTCGGTGGAGAAGCGCTCGATGAACCAGTCGATCATCTTAGCCGCGTTGTCCGGGTTGCCGGAATAGGCCGGAATCGCCAGCACGAGCCCGTCCGGGTCGATGTTGTAGTCCAGCAGCCCGTAAAGCGTGTCCGCCGGAATCATGCAGACCACGCGGCCCGCCGCGCCGTCCGGGAGCTTGCCGCTCTCCAGGTCGATGTCCTTCACGTCGATGGCGCCGCTTTCGATGTACTCCTCCAGCGACAGGAAGAGCCCGTCGTTCTCCGCGTAGCCCAGGGTCGTGGCGCGCGTGTACGGCAGCAGGAACAGGTCGCCCTGCTGCGCAGCGACGTAGGTGGTGAATTGCATGGTGACGTTGTAGTCGTCCTGCGTGCCCATGGCGATGAGCATGAAGTTGAGCTCCTCCATGTCGGGGAATGCCTCCTGCAGGGCGGGCATTTCCGCCGCCTCAAAGGCGTCCAGGTCCGCGCCCGCGCGCACGACGTACATGTCGATCTTCTTGTCCGCCGGGGGGCGGTAGGCGGTCATGTTGTAGATGAGATCCCAGGCGATGATGCTCAGTGCCACGAGCAGCACGTACTTCCAGGCGCTGTACGTGAAGTGGTGCTTCACGCGCGCCTTTGTAATCTTGTTGTCTACCATTCTCTGTGCTCCTTTTTCAGGCGGGCGGCGTCATAATGCCGCGAATCACAAAAAGCCATCCGGGCTGTGCCGGACGGCTTGCGAAGATCAGAGTTCGCGCGGCTTCATCGTCGGGAACAGCAGGACGTCGCGGATGGACGCCGAATCGGTGAGCAGCATCACCAGGCGGTCCACGCCAAAGCCCAGGCCGCCCGTCGGGGGCATGCCGTACTCGAGCGCGTTGATGAAGTCCTCGTCGACCTGCGCGTTGACGCCCTGCGCGCGCTTCGCGGCAGCCTGGCGCTCAAAGCGCGCCCGCTGGTCGATGGGGTCGTTCAGCTCGGTAAAGGCATTGCCGTACTCGCCGCCGTTGATGAAGAACTCGAAGCGTTCCGTGATGCCCGGCTCGCCGATCTTGCGCTTGGCGAGCGGGGAGATTTCCACCGGATAGTCGGTAATAAAGGTAGGCTGAATGAGCTCGTGCTCGACAAACTCGTCGAAGCACGCCGCGAGGCAGTCGCCGCGCGTGGCGTTCTTTTCGACGTGCACGCCCTTTTGCGAGACCTCCCGGCGCGCCTGCTCGTCCGTCTGCCAGGCGCTATAGTCCAGATCGCTGTACTTCTTGACCGCGTCGGCCATGGTGATGCGCGGCCAGGGCGCGGTCATGTCGATCTCCTTGCCCTGATAGGGAATCTTGAGCGTGCCGCACACCTTTTCGGTGACGTACGCGTACAGCTCCTCGACCAGCCGCATGACGTCGTTGTAGTCCGCGAAGGCCTGATACAGCTCCACGGAGGTGAACTCCGGGTTGTGGCGCGTGTCCATGCCCTCGTTGCGGAAGATGCGGCCGACCTCGTACACCTTTTCAAACCCGCCTACGATCAGGCGCTTGAGGTAAAGCTCCGTCTCGATGCGCAGGTACATGTCGATGTCCAGCGTGTTGTGGTGGGTGATAAAGGGGCGCGCGTCCGCGCCGATTTCCAGGGTGTGCAGCACGGGGGTGTCCACCTCGAGGAAGCCGCGCGCATCCAGAAACTCGCGGATGTACCGGATGATCTGCGAGCGCTTGATGAAGGTATCGCGCACCTCGGGGTTGACGATCATGTCCACGTAGCGCTGGCGGTAGCGCAAATCCGTGTCCTTGAGCCCGTTCCACTTTTCGGGCAGGGGCTTTAAGGACTTGCACAGCAGCGTGATTTCGCTCGCGTGCACCGAGATTTCGCCCGTCTTGGTCTTGAAGACCGTGCCGCGAACGCCCACCAGGTCGCCGATGTCGTAGGTCTTGAACTCCGCGTAGGCCTCTTCGCCCACGTCGTCGCGGCGGGCGTAGAACTGGATGTCGCCCTTGCCGTCCAGCAGGTGCGCAAAGGAGGCCTTGCCCATGATGCGCCGCGAGACCATGCGCCCGGCGATGGAGACCTCCTTGCCTTCCAGCGCTTCGTAATTGGTGACGATTTCCTCTGAGGTGTGCGTGCGGTCGTAACGGGTCAGCTTATAGGGGTCGCGCCCTTCTTCTACGAGGCGCTGCAGCTTCGCGCGGCGAATCTGTTCCTGCTCGCTCAGTTCCCGCGAGGCCGCTTCGAGGGGCGTGTTCTGTTCGTCCATGGGCGGACGCCTCCTTTGTTATGATCGGATGCTCCATTACTGGAGGAAGATGTCCTCGATGCGGACCTTCCAGGGGCCGCTGGGCGTCTGCACGACGACCTCCTCGCCCTTGTGGCGGCCCATCAGCGCCGCGCCGACCGGCGACTCGTTCGAAATCTTGTTGTTCATCGGGTCGGCCTCCGGGCCGCCGACGATGGAGTATTCCTCCTCGTCGCCCTCCTCGACGTCCACGATCTTGACGGTCGTGCCGAAACCGACGACGTCCGTGTTGATGTCCGCCTCGTCCATGACGATGGCGTTGCGGATGGTATTTTCCAGCTCGGCGATCTTCTGTTCGAGGTTCGCCTGCTCGTTCTTCGCGGAGTCGTACTCTGCGTTCTCGCTCAGGTCGCCGAACGAGATCGCCACCTTGATCTGCTCCGCGATCTGGGTGCGCCGGGTGGTCCTGTTGTACTCCAGTTCGTCCATCAGCTTCTTGAGGCCTTCCTGGGTGACAACCTGATGCTTGACTTCATTGGCCATGATTCAAACTCTCCTTTTAAGCGTGCGAGAAGCGCACAGATGAAATGACGCACCGGACAGAACCTGTCCGGCGCTTGCTCATATCGGTGGTCAGAGCGCGCATGCGCCCCCTTCGCCTATCATGGTTCCCTATTATAATCCATCATCATCGTCCCTGTCAACCGATGCCGCGCAACTTATCCCTGACCCAGCAGGCATTCCCGCAGCGCCTCGTAGGTCACGGTCCCGTTCGCCCGCTCGCGGACGCGCGCGGCGCCCTTCAGCCCCCGCACGTACCAGGCGATGTGCCTGCGCATTTCCCGCATGGCGACCGCCTCGCCCTTTAGGGCCAGCAGCATGCGCGCGTGGCGCAGCGCCATGTGCGCGCGCTCCTGCGCCGTGGGCTCGCGGCCCGCGAAGAGCCAGGGATTGCCCATCGCCCCGCGCCCCACCATCACCGCGTCGCAGCCCGTCTCCCGCATCCTGCGCGCGGCGTCCTCAAGCGAGGAGATGTCTCCGTTGCCGATGACCGGGATCGAAACCGCGCGCTTTAGGCGGGCAACCGCCTCCCAGTCGGCGCTGCCCGCGTAAAACTGGCTGCGCGTTCGCGCGTGCAGCGTCAGCGCCGCGACGCCCGCGTCCTCCAGCCGCCGCCCGAGCGTCTCGTAGACGACGTGCCCCTCGTCCCAGCCCAGGCGCAGCTTGACCGTCACCGGCAGATCGACCGCCCGCACCACCGCCGCGGCGATGGCGGCTGCCAGGTCCGGGTCGCGCAAAAGGCCGCTGCCCTCGCCGCTGCCCGCGATCTTGGGCGCGGGGCAGCCCATGTTGATGTCCACGAGGCAGAAGCGGCCGCTGTCCGTGAGCCGCCGGGCCGCCTCCGCCATCAGCTCCGGCTCCTTGCCGAAGATTTGCAGGGCCACCGGCCCCTCCTGGGGCGACGTCAGCAGCAACTCGCGCGCCGCCCGGTTGCCGGGCGGCGCGAGCAGCATGCCCTTGGCGCTGACCATCTCCGTGTAGGTGAGCGCGCAGCCCATCTCACGGCAGAGCAGGCGGAACGGAAAGTCCGTCACGCCCGCCATAGGCGCCAGAAAAACGTTTCCTTTGAGGTGCACTTTTCCGATGTACATGGCGTTTCCTTTACGAAAGATTTTCGATGAGCTGCAAATTGCTGATCTTCCACTGGCCGTTCACGCGGGTCAGCGTCGCGCGGTAGCGCGCCTTGGGCCACGCGGGGGGCGTCAGCGCCGCCTCGCCGCCCGCGGCCACGACCTCCTCGCGCTTGGCGGACTTCACCTTGCCGTCGATGGAGGGAATCTCCTCGACAAAGTCCGCGCGGGCGACCGTCTCCCACGGCCAGCTCCACATCCACTCCATCGTCACGCGGTGGTCGAATCCGCGCACGTCGTAGTTCGCGTAGGGGGATGCGTCGCTCATGCCCACGCGCAGGCGCTCGTCGCTCTCCAGGTAGTCGCGCTTGAAGAACTTCGTGAGCTCCGAGGCGTCCTCCTGCATGAGAATCACGCCCGCGCGCGCCTTCATGCCGTCGGTGAGCAGGATGTGGATGTTCGTCGCGTTCATGGACATGTAAAAGGCCACGATGAGCAGCGCGGAGATCACCGTCACCCAGAAAAGGCGCGATGTAATAAAGAACAGGAACCTGCGTAAATACTTCACGTTTCGCCCTCCAGGAGTTTATTCCCCGCCGGTCAGCCGGCGTATCGCCCGCTCGTCCATCCCCGGGCAAAGCGAGCGCATCTGCCCGGCGATCTTTTCGCGCGCCTCGCTTTGCGAAAGGGAGCATGTGCCCCAGCTTTCCGGCATCCAGGCGTCCACCCGCGTGTACTCGATGGACGGCCAGCCCATCGCCTCGCCGCTGGGCGCGATCTTGGGCACGGTGCCGCTGGGCGTGATGCGCATCTCCCCCTGCAGGCGGGAAAGGGCCGTCTCGAAGCGGCTCTTGTCCGCCTTGCCCACGCGAAGGCGCGCGGTCAGCTCGTGGCGCGGCCAGGCGGCGCGCTCTGCAAAGCATCGATAGACCCTTCGCGTCATGGAATCCAGATGCCCCGCGAGGTATCGCGCCTCCAGATCGTCGTGCGTTTCAAACGCCGCACGGAACACCGGGTACCATTCGGGCGATATGAGCGCCGCGCGTCCCCGAAAGACGCGGGCATAGGCGCCGTCCCGCCGGCGGGCGATGCGGTCCTTCCAGCCCCAGGGGTCGTATTCGTCCCCGCGGTGCCAGGCGTCGGGGGCGGTCACCGCCTCCAGCGACGGCAGGCCCGCCCCGCCGCCGAAGCTCATGAAGCCCACCCGCTCCAGCAGCTCCAGCATTTGAGCGTAGGTTGTAACCAGCATGCGCGCCTCGCCTGCCTCTTCTTTCGTTTCAGGGCCGCTTCGGACTTTCATTTAGTATACACCGCGCCCGCCCTCATAAGCAATGACGAAATAAATCCTCATTTTCCTGCATGTAGTATGGCGCGGCGGCGGGAAACAATACGGGACGCCGGCGAAAGCGCCGAGCGTCCCGAAGCGTGTCGACAAAGTGGCGCTTGCCACTTTGTCGAGATTACGGGAAATTTTTTCGCTCCGCAAAACTGCGTTTTGCTACGGAAAAAGCCCCGCCCGCCCGGCAGAGCCGGGCGATACGATTGCAGTCTTGCAGACGGCTTTTGGTTTCTCTATCTTCGTTGGGTTTTTCGACAACATGACGGGACGCCGGCGAAAGCGCCGAGCGTCCCGATTTTTTATGCCTGCGCGGCCGCCTGAGCGTCCTCGGCCTCCGGCACGCGCCTTACGAGGATTTCCAGCACGCGCCGGGCGTCCGTCTTCGTGACCGTGACCGCCAGGTTCCCGTACTCGAAGGCGTCGCCCTCCTGCGGGATGCGGCCCATGCGCTCGAGCACCCAGCCGCCGACCGTGCTCGCCTCGCTCTCGTCGTCCAGGTCGAAGAGCTCCTCGACCTTGTGCAGTTCCTCGCTGCCGACGATGCGGTAGGTGTCCTCCGAAAGCTGCAAAATGGGCTCCACGACCTCGTCGTGCTCGTCCCAGATCTCGCCCACCAGTTCCTCCAGAATGTCCTCCATGGTCACGATGCCGACCGTGCCGCCGAACTCGTCGGTGATGACCGCCATGTGCGACTTGTTCTTTTGCAGCATGCGCAGCAGCTCCGCGATCTTGATGGACTGCGTGATGAACGTCGCGGGCTTGATGACCGAATCCAGCGGCCTGCCGCCCTTGACCACGTCGTTGAAAAAGTCCTTGTGGTGGATGATGCCGACGATGTCGTCGATCGATTCGTCGTACACCGGCAGGCGCGAGTAGCCCGTGTCCGCGAACGTGTCGGCGATCTCGTCCAGCGTCGCTTCCTTGGAAACGGCGGTCACGTCCACGCGGGGCGTGAAGATGTCCACCGCCTTGAGGTCGTTGAAGCCGATGGCGCTGCGGATGAGCTCGCTCTCCTGTTCGTCGATGCCGCCCTCCTGCTGCGCCTCCTCCACGATGGTGAGCAGCTCCTCCTCGGTCATGCCGGGGCTGTCGTCCGTGTGAAACACGCGCGAGAGCAGGCGCTTCCACTGGGAAAAAAGGAAGTTTAAGGGGGTGAAGAGCACGATCAGCACGCGCATCACGGGCGCGGAAAGCATCGCGAACTTCTCCGGGGATTCCTTGGCCAGGCTCTTGGGCGAGATTTCGCCGAAGACGAGCACCACCACGGTCATGATGACCGTGGAAAGGGAGACGCCCGCGTCGCCCAGCCATCCGACGAACAGCACCGTCGCAAGGGAGGCGGAGGTGATGTTCACGATGTTGTTGCCGATCAGGATGGTCGAAAGCAGCTTGTCGTAGTCCTGCGACAAATTCAGCACCAGCTGCGCCCGCTTGTCGCCGTCGGACGCCATGTTTTTGATCCGTATTCGGTTCAGGGATGAAAACGCCGTCTCCGTCGCTGAAAAGTACGCGGATAAAGCCACCAGCACGATGAGCGTGCCGATCAATATGCCACTGCCCATGGGAAAAACTCATTCCTCCTAAAAAATCACGTTACAGGCGGTCAGAAAGATACGCATCGTCGTCATCAGGACCTGTAACGGACCACCGGGGTGTTGAGCACGACCTTGGGTACGCGGCAGATACAATCCGGTAAAGGCGGTTCGTCCATAACGGCTGATTTCATCTCCCTCTTTTTATAATGATGCTTTAGTATATCAAAAAACGCGGCGCGATGCAAGTGCCCGCCGCTGACCGCGCGGCGCTTTCGCGCAGCCCGCCCCTTCCGCTCAAAAATAATCGGAAAAGTACGGCTGCTCTAGCGGGATGATTCCCTCGAGCAGGCGGATGGCCGTGTCGCAGGCGGTGATTTTCTCGATGCGCCGCAAATACGAGGGCCGCCTGTAGCCCATGAGCATCGTGCACAGCGTGCGGATGGAGAGCGTGACGTTGAGCCCCTCGGTGCAGTCCCGCTGGCAAATCGTGTTGCCCTCGTCGTCCCAGGTGACGGAAAAGTCGCCGCGGTTCCACTCGGCCATGGGGTCCTCGAGGAAAAAGTGCAGCTTGCGCCCGCTGGGCCGCATGGCGAACGGGTAGTCGAGGATGAAGCGCTCGAAGTCCACGATGCGCGCCATGAAGTAGGGACGGATGCTCTCGTAAATCTCGCTGTCCTCCAGCAGGAAGGCCATGGGCTCGTTGGTGTAGTTGTAGCCCTTGACCTTCTCGATCATCGAGAAGTGCGCGCCCACGTAGTTCCAAAGGCCGTGGCGCGCCTCCTGGCTGAGGTAGATCAGCTCCTTGATCTTGAAGACGTCCTCCTCGAGCAGGTAGACCACGTAGCCCTGCGCCACGTGATCCTGGTCGTAGTAGAGCGCGACGACGATGTCGTCCGTATCCCAGCGCCAGTACTCCTCCCAGGCGAGGTCGTCGCGCAGCAGCATGCCGTGGCGCTGAAGCGTGTAGCGGTTGTGCAGTTCCAGGTAGTCGGGGTGATTGTCGCTGACGCGCTCCACCATGCCGGGCACGTCCACGAACTTGGGCAGCTGCGTGTCCTTGATGGTGTAGCTCATCTTGTCGGAGATGATCTCCCAGCCCATCTTCCGGTAGAAGGGGATGGAATACGGGTACAGGAAGGAGATGGTCTGGCGGTTTTCGCGCATTTCCTCCAGCGCGCGGCTCACCAGCGCGTGCATCAGCCCCATCTTGGTGTATTCGGGGTACGTCGCCACGCCCGTGATGCCGCCCATGTCGTAGATCTTGCCGTGGATGTTCACCTTCATGGGGTACACCGCGATCTGCGAGGCCAGCTTGTCCCCGTCGAACCAGCCGATCACGTTCGCCCGGTCGAGCACGGGCGACTTCGACTGGCGGATCTCCTCCTCGTCCCAGCCGATGCTCTTGAGCTCTTTATCCGTCACCTGAAACGCATAGCGCAGCAGCGCGTTGAACTGCGTCAGGTTCTCCTTCGTCACATGCCTCAGGGTAAGCCTTTCCCGGATGCTGTTTCTGTTCATAAGAATAAGCCCCTCTCTTTATCACAAGGATAATACAAGAGAAGGGGCTTTGGCAAGGGGCAAATGCCGTCTTGCGCCCCGCGCGGCCGTTTTCACGAGCCCGTGGAGCGGTAGCGGCGCATGCCCAGCCGCCACACGCCGTAGCAGGGCAGCAGGAACCAGAGGGAGAGCAGCGGGCACAGCGCGTTGAGCGCGCCGGGCTCTCTGCCCGTCAGGTAGAGCAGCGGATAATACTGAAACAACGCCAGCGGCACGGTGAACGTGAGCAGGCGCAGCACGCTCTCGCCGTAGATGGAAAGCGGGTACATGCCGAACTCCCGCCCGCCGTCCGTGAAGATGTTCATGAATTCCAGCCCGTCGGTCGTAAAGAAGCACAGCCCTGCGTACAGCACGAACAGCCCCGAAAAGACCGCCGTGCCGCACAGCACCATCAGCGCGAGCACGCCGACCCGGTCCGCCGTCCACGCGACGCCGCTGGCGGGCAGCGCGTAGCAGAAGATCAGCAGCGCCTGCAGGAGCCTGCCCGCCTTCGACAGCTCGATCTTGGAGGCGAGCACCTGAAAGATCTCGTTTCGGGGGCGCACCAGGATGCGGTCGAACTCGCCGTTGCCGATCATCTGCGCGAACATGTCGAACCCGCGCACGAAGCACTCCGCGAGGGAAAAGGCCATCAGCACCACCGCGAAGCAGAGAAGCACCTCGCAAAACGAAAAGCCCTGCACGGCGTGAAAGCGGGTCATCATGAAGTACACGCCCAGAAAGGCGGTGAACGAGGTCAGAAACTGCCCCGCGACGGTGAGCAGGAACGACGTGCGGTACTGCATCTGGCTCTTTAGGTGGATGGAAAGATAGCGAAGATAGAGCTTCATGTCCTCAGCCTCCCTGTACGACGACGCGGCGAAGCGAGATGCGCATCAGATAGACGCCGAGCCCCAGCAGCGCGGCGAGCCAGAAGACCTGCAGGAAGACCGCGCGCGCCATCTCCGCCCCCGCGACGTTGCCGCTGTAGATGCGAAAGGGCAGGTTCTGCATGCCCGCAAACGGCGTCAGCTCCACGGCGCGGCGCACCCTGTCCGGCAAAAAGGGCAGCGGGATGATCGCGCCGGTCAGAAATTCGGTCAGCGACAGGGCGACGATGCGGATGCCCAGCGGATTGAGCGTGTAGAACGTGGCGATGTAGACCAGCATGCAAAAGGCGTTCACCAGCAGCGCGGCGAGCGCCATCGTCAAAAGGAACATGGAGAACGCCGCCGCGCCGCTCGGCAGCGACATGCCGTAGGGCGCGGGCAGAAACGCCGCCACGACGAGGATCGGGGCGCAGCGCAGCACCGCGCGGCTGAGGCGCAGGGCGAGGTTTTTCGTAAACCACATGCCGTACAGGTCGAGGGGCCGGGCGAGCTCGTAAGCGATGTTGCCGCGCGTGATGATTTCAAAGATTTCGTTGTCGTAGACCCAGGAGGCGAACAGCGCCAGAAAGGCCTGTTGCAGCCAGATGTAGGCGGAAAGCTGCGAAAGCCCCATTGGGAAGTCGGCGGGGCTGGCCTGATAAAACGCGCGGAACAGCAGAATTTCCATCGCGCCCCACGCGAACTGGGTCGCCACGCCCGCGGCGGCCGCGGCGCGGTATTGCAGCCCCGCGGAAAAGCGGATGCGAAAAAAGCTCAGATACTTCTTCATATGTGGAAGTCCTCGTAGAGCTTCGCGACCATTTCCTCCGCCGTCGCGCCGGTCACGGAAAGGTCCTGAATCTCCGCCGAGCGCGAGAGCGCCTCGATCGCCCCGGAGACGGTGAGCTTCTGCGTGTCCACCTCCACCGCGGCGCGCCCCTGCGCGTCGCTGAGCACCCGCATGCCCGGCACGGGCACGACCGTGCCCGACCCATAGGTAATCGTGAGGGTGCGCTTTTGCGAATAGCGCGCCTTGAGCGATTCCAGCGAGCCGTCCAGCAGGATGCGCCCCTTGCCGATGAGCAGAATGCGCTCGACCAGCGCCTCGATGTCCTGCATGTCGTGGGTGGTGAGGATGACGGTGGTGCCGCGCTCGCGGTTGATGCGGCGCACGAAGTCGCGCACCGCGAGCTTGGAGACGGCGTCCAGCCCGATGGTCGGCTCGTCCAGGAAGAGGATGCGCGGGCTGTGCACCAGCGAGGCCGCGATTTCGCAGCGCATACGCTGGCCCAGCGAGAGTTGGCGGGCAGGGGTCCTGAGAATCTGCGAGAGGTTCAGCATCTGCGTCAGCTCGTCCAGATTGCGCCTGTACGTCTTCTCGTCCACGCGGTAGATGTCGCGCAGCAGCTCCATGCTGTCGATCACGGGCACGTCCCACCAGAGCTGGCTGCGCTGGCCGAACACCACGCCGATGTGCGCCACGTGCCGGCGGCGGTCCTTCCAGGGCGTCAGGCCGTCGATCACGCACGACCCGCTGTCCGGCGTGAGGATGCCGCTCATGACCTTGATGGTGCTGGACTTGCCCGCGCCGTTGGGCCCGATGTAGCCCACCATCTCGCCGTCCCCGATTTGAAAGGACACGTCCCGCAGCGCCTCGATCTGCGTGTACTCGCGATGAAACAGCGCCTTGACCGCCCGGCCGAAGCCCGCGTCCCGGCGGGCCACGCGGAACGTCTTGTTGATTCCCGAAAGCTCGATCACGTCAATCCCCCCTTCATACAGAAAAACGTTCGTTTTGAGACAAGGAAAGATATAATACCATCATCATGCTTTTTTGTCAACCAAAAGACGGCAAAAATCCAAAGGCTTCGCGCCCCCGGCCCTTTTTCGGCGGGAACAGCGCGGACGGTAAGCCCGCCAGGGGCAAAACAAAAAATTGTAAAGCCGAATAGAGAAACCCTTGACTTTAGGAGTCCTTTAGTTTATAGCTTAGGAGTCCCAAAGTAGGAGGTGATGATGTATTGGGCGGTAAAAAGATGGGCCGTCCTACCGACAACCCGAAGCCGTATCACATGACCGTAAAGTATGACGAGGAATGTAAAGAAATTCTTGAACAATACTGCGAACAAGAAAAGGTTCCCCGTATGGAAGCGGCCAGGCGAGGGATCAAGAAGTTAAAGGACGACCTCAAGAAAAAATAGAAGGAAGCGGCGCTCACTCGCAAAAGCCAAACGCCACTTCCCCAGCCGTCTATTGCCCGAGAGCAAGAGCGACGTAAATATTATATCATGCGTCGGCTTCCCTTTCAAGCAATGACGCAGCCGCAAGGAAAGGACGAAATGGGAATGGAGAAATGCTGGACGCCTTTGCAGATATGCAATGATACGCTTGACTTTTGATATACAAAAGTGTTATACTTTTGTATATCAAAAAGGAGGTGAATCTTTGGCAAGCCCTAAAATGGGGCGTCCAACGGATAATCCCAAAGATAAAACCCTGTTTGTCAGATTGGATAATGAGAGCAGCGAGATTTTAGAGGCCTATTGCGAAGAAAAGCAAGTACCTAAAGCAGAAGCGGCCAGGCGTGGGATTAAGAAGTTAAAGGACGACCTCAAGAAAAAATAGAAGGAAGCGGCGCTCACTCGCAAAAGCCAAACGCCACTTCCCCAGCCGTCTATTGCCCGAAAGCAAGAGCGACGTAAATATTATATCATGCGTCGGCTTCCCTTTCAAGCAATAACGCAGCCGCGAAGAAAGGACGAAATGGGAATGGGAAAAATACTAGACGCATTTGCAGAGGATGAACTGTGTGTGAACCCCTCAATCTACAGGGGAAGCCCCGAATATAAGAAAGCGGTTGATACAACGTATAAAATTGCCGAAGCACTTGACGCAAAGCTGAACGACGAGGAAAAGGAATTGTTTGAGCAGTTCTGTGACGCGCGGGAAGAAGAAGGTCACCTTTATCAGTTGGACGTATTCAAGCGGGGCTTTCGCATCGCTGTCCTGATGCTGTTTGAGGTATTCGCCGCCGGTAAAGACGAATTCATTCTTGGCAAGGGGGCGAACAAATGAGGACACTTCTGGAACAGCTTTACAGCGGTGAAATTTATCCCGCTGAAAAAATCGTCGTAAAAACGCCGGAGTATAGAGAGCTAAACCGAAAAATCAGCGACGAAAAGAAATATTTCAACGCTGTTCTCTCCGCCGGTGACAGGAAACGCTTTAACGATTTAGGCGACATGGAATTACAGAGGTCGTCAGCTTATGCTTTTGAAAACTTTGCGTATGCTTTCCGGCTCGGCGTGGGGCTTCTGCTTGAAATCCTCGACACCCAGCCGATACATACCGGAGAATAGCAAACATGAAAAAGGGGCTGCCGCACGGCAGTCCTCAGCGTGTCGACAAAGTGGCAAAGGCCACTTTGTCGACATGCTGAAAGCGGCGGGCATTTTGATCTGCCCGCCGCTTTGTTGTATGTTTTTGACCTGATTTGACAGATGCCATAACAGCGTAGATTAAAGGTTTCTTCGCGTCCCATCTTCTCTAAAGGTTCTTTTAAGGGCATTCTCTGTCGGAAAGATGGATGCGATCAGAATAACAATCTGAACTGTCACTAAAACGCCGCCTACGATGCTTATCGCATTATCCGACGCTCCATATACCGGTATATGAACGACGGCCGATGGCAATATAAGAATCCATCCGATTTTCCACCAAAGCCGTCCGCTATATTCGTGTGCAAATTTCCAGGTATCCATATTCTTCATGGAACGTGACGTCCTGTAACCCATTAATCCGTTTATTTTTTGAGGCGGATGTTTCCACATCAGCCATCCGAATACAATCATACAAAACGGTATGGATAAATCACAGCATAACATAAACCACCAGAACCACATGCTCTCATTTCCCTGCGAATTAAATTTGCCCAATACGC
The DNA here is from genome assembly GCA_023402355.1 of Bacillota bacterium. Taxonomy (GTDB): domain Bacteria; phylum Bacillota; class Clostridia; order Christensenellales; family Aristaeellaceae; genus Beduinella. The sequence goes on from JAEXCG010000009.1 coordinate 13,504, forward strand.
CGTAGAGATGGCGGCGCATAAAAGCTTACCTTATTGTAACATAAGCACCCAGCGAAAACAACGCGCATTTCACCGCCCATAAACCCTTGGTTCCCCCGCCGTCCGCTTCATTTTACGGCAAAGCCGGCAGCCTCCTAAAAAGGTTTTTATTTACAAAAAGTCCCAAGGGCCTCGCCCTCAGGACTCGCGTCCTTCCGCAATGGAAGGGATGCCGCGGGCCGGGGGGCGGCGCCCCACGGCCCTTTTCTTTTTTACTTTCCCAGCACCCGCAGCGCTTCCTCGCAGGCGTGCTCGGCCGTGAAGCCGAACTGCTCGAACAGCACCTTCGCCGGAGCCGACGCGCCGTAGTGGTCCAGCCCGATCACCGCGCCGTCCATGCCGACGTACTTATACCAGGGCATCGACACGCCCGCCTCCATCGCCACGCGCGCGTGCACGGCGGAGGGCAGCACGCTCTCCCGATAGGCCGCGTCCTGCGCGTCGAACAGCTCCATGCAGGGCATCGACACCACGCGCGCGTCCACGCCCTTTGCGCGCAGCAGCTCTTTGGCGCCCATCACCTGCTCCACCTCGGAGCCGGAGGCCATCAAAATCACGTCCGGCGTCTCCTTCTCGCTGTCCGCGAGCACGTAGCCGCCCCTCAGGGCCGCCTTGCCGCTCGCCGCGTACTGCGGCAGGTTCTGGCGCGTGAGCACCAGGCAGGTCGGCAGGCCGTTTTGCAGCGCGACCTCCCAGCCCGCGGTCGTCTCCTTGCCGTCCGCGGGACGGAAGACCAGCAGGTCCGGCACCGCGCGCAGGCCCGCCAGATGCTCCACCGGCTCGTGCGTCGGGCCGTCCTCGCCCACGCCGATGGAATCGTGCGTGAGGATGTAGGTGACCGGAATCTTCATCAGCGCGCTCATGCGCATGGCGTTCTTCATGTAATCGCTGAACACGAAGAAGGTCGCCGCATAGGCGCGAAGCCCGCCGTGCAGGGCGATGCCGTTGCAGATCGCGGCCATCGCGTGCTCGCGCACGCCGAAGTGGATGTTGCCGCCTGCGTAGTTCTCCTTGGAGAAGTCGCCCGCGCCCTTGATGTCGCTCTTGTTGGAGGGCGCAAGGTCCGCGGAGCCGCCGAAGAAGTTCGGAACCGCCCGGCTCAGCTTGTTGAGCACCGTGCCGGAGGTCGCGCGCGTCGCCGCCGGGCCCTCGAACTGCCACAGGTCCGCCTCGGCCTCGATGTCGATGGGCAGCTTGTCCGCGTGCCAGAGCGCCCATTCCTTTGCGAGCTGCGGATATTCCGCCGCGTAACGACCAAACAGGTCGTCCCACTCGGCCTCGTCCCGCGCGCCCTGGGCGATCTTTTCCGCCGCGCGCGCGTAGACCGCGTCCTCCACGGCGAAGCTTTCCTTCGGCATACCGAGGAATTCCTTCGTCGCGGCGAGGTTTTCCTCGCCCAGCGGTTCGCCGTGCGCGCTGGCCTTGCCCGCCTTGGCCGGGCAGCCATAGCCGATGAGCGTCGGCACCACGATCAGCGACGGGCGCGCGTCCCGCTTCGCCGCCTCGATGGCCGCGGCGATCTCGTCCGCGTCGTTTCCGTCCGCGACCTTCTGCACGTGCCAGCCGTAGGCGCTAAAGCGCGCGGGCACGTCCTCGCGCATGGCGATGTCCGTGTCGCCCTCGATGGAGATCTCGTTGTCGTCGTACAGCAGAATCAGCTTGCCCAGCCCCAGCGTGCCCGCCAGCGAGGCCGCCTCGGAGGAGATGCCCTCCATCATGCACCCGTCGCCGCAGATCGCGTAGGTGTAGTGGTTCACGATTTCGTAGCCCGGGCGGTTGAACTTCGCCGCCAGGTGCGCCTCCGCCATCGCGAAGCCGACGGCGTTCGCCACGCCCTGCCCCAGCGGGCCGGTCGTGGTCTCCACGCCCGCGGTGTGGCGGTACTCGGGGTGGCCGGGGGTCTTGGAGCCCCACTGGCGGAACTGCTTCAGGTCGTCCATCGTCAGCCCATAGCCGTACAGGTGCAGCAGCGTGTAGAGCAGCGCCGAGGCGTGGCCGGAGGAGAGCACGAAGCGGTCGCGGTTTGCCCAGTTCGGGTTTTTCGGGTTGTGGCGCATTTCCTTCTGCCACAGCGCGTAGGCCATGGGGGCCATGCCCATCGGCGCGCCCGGGTGGCCGGACTTGGCCTTTTGTACGGTGTCCGCGGCCAGCACGCGGATGGTGTCGATGCAGCGCTTGTCCATCGAGGTCATGTTAAAACTTCCTTTCTCTATGTCCGTCTTCTCTATCGCGTTTAGACCGATACGGCCTGCCGAAGCGTCGAAAGGTCGAGCCCTTCGCAGCCCGAAAGCGCATCCAGCAGCAGCCCCAGCATCCTCTGTACGCCGCCCGGGACGTCCGACTCGCAGTTGACCGGCAGCACCGGGTCGTGCACGGAAAGCCGCACGAGCACCCAACCAGTGTCTGGCGCCCCGCCGGAGTCCGGCGCCCCGCCAGCGTCCGGCGCCCCGACGGCATCCAGCTCCTCGTTCAGATCGAACGACACGCGCACGCCCTCGTGGTTGTCCGGCGCGAGACGGCCGCCGTGCGCGGGCGCGTAGGCCGTGAACGCCTCGACGGCCCGCTGCCCCGCCGCGCGGAAGTCCGGCGCGGTGATGCCGATGCGCACCTCGCGGGCCTCGACAGGCTCCGAAAGCCCCGCGATGAAGTCCCCGATGTCGCCGCCCGCGGCCTTTTTCTGCATCGCGGCGACGATCAGCCGCGTCACCAGGTACATGCCGTCGTCTAAAAAGTAATTCTCGCGCAGCGCCGCGTGGCCGCTCGTCTCGATGGCGAGCGGGCAGTCCACGCCCGCCTCGTTGAGCCGCACCGCCTCGTCGATGACGTTGCGGTAGCCGCGCTTAAAGCGGTGGTGCGTGCCGCCGCGCTCCCGGATAAACGCCGCGAGCCCGGAGGAGGTGACCGAATCCGTCACCACCGTGATGCCCGGGCGCTCCGAAAGCAGGATGGAAGAGATGAGCGCGATCAGGCGGTTGCGGTTGATCTCGCGCCCCGTGCGGTCCACGATGGCCGCGCGGTCGCAGTCCGTGTCGAAGATGACGCCCAGGTCCGCCCCGCTCTCCTTCACCGCGCGCGAAACGGCGTGCATCGCCGCCTCGTCCTCCGGGTTGGGGATGTGGTTCGGGAAGCGCCCGTCCGGCTCCAGGTACTGGCTGCCCCGCGTGTCCGCGCCCAGCTCCCGCAGCAGCCGTTCGTAGAAGCCGCCCGCGCCGTTGCCCGCGTCCACCGCGACGTGCAGGCCGGACAAGGGCTTCTCCCCGCCGCCGAGCGCGCCGCGCACCCGGGCCGCAAGCTGCTCCGCGTAGACGGAAAGGAAGTCGGCCTCCCGCGCGTCTACGGGGCCCTCCGGCACGTCCCTGGCGTCCCGCAGCATCGCCTCGATGTCCGCGCCCACGAGCCCGCCGCGCGCGGTGAAAAACTTGAGCCCGTTGCGGTACCAGGGGTGGTGGCTGGCGGTGATCATGACCGCGCCGTCGGCCATGAAGCCCTCGGTCACGGTCGTCATGAACATCGCGGGCGTCGTGCAAAGCCCGCAGGAGAGCACCTGCGCGCCCGCCGCCGTCAGGCCCTGCGCGGCGGCCGACGCGAGCGATTCGCCCGTCACGCGCGAATCGCGGCCGATCGCGACGACCGGGCGCTCCTTCCCGCAGCCGCTGCTTCGCAGAAAGCGGACGAACGCGGCCCCCAGCGCGCGCGCCGCCGCCTCCGTCAGCACGGCGGGGTGCCCCTCGCGTGCCACCGCGTCGCCGCGCACGTCCGTTCCGCTCTTCAGGGAAAGCCATTCCTCGTGCATGTCATAACCTCCCGGTCGTTTTTCAGTCCTGCCGCCTGACCGGCGCCATGGACTGCATCCTGCGCATGTAATGGTACAGCGGCGCCAGCGCGCGCAGGTCGCGACAGAGCCGCTCCACGATTTCACCGGAGAAGATGAGCGAGAGGTTCTCCTCCGGGTTCGTGGCCTGGTGAAAGTAAAAGCCCTTCTTGTTGTAGATGGGTTTGAGCTGATCGGGCAGCTCCTCCGGAACGGCGAGCTTTTTATAGTCCGGCCCCTCCAGCACGAAGCGGCCCGCGAAGTCCGGCGCGTTTAGAATCGCCAGCATTTCCTCCGGGTGGCTCAGCATCCGCGCGCGCAGCACGTCCATCACGGGCTTATTGGCCGCATACGCGCCGCAGCCCCAGCTGCTCGATTCGGGGTACGCGTCCCAGTAGAGGCCGAAGATTTCGCTGCGGGGCTCGCCCGCGCAGCGCCAGCCGATCCACACGTGGTCGCGGTAGGGCGACTTGTCGCGCGAAAAGCGCGTGTCGCGCCGAAGCCGGGAGCAGACGCCCGAAGGGCGCGTGTCCAGCTCCGGGTCGATCTCCTGAATCACCGGGGCGAGCGCCTCGCACAGCGCGTACAGCGGGCGCTTCACGTAGCGCTCGTATTCCGCGCGGTGCTCCTGAAAGTATGCCGTGCTGTTGTTGAAGCGGATCGACAGCAGAAAGCCGATCATCTCCTGCGGAAAGCCCTCGAACATGCCGCGCCTCCTTCCGTATTGCGGGGCGGTTTACCGCCCGCGCGGCGGCCGCCCAAACATGCGCATTATACCATTTTTCGCGCGCCGCGTACAGGGGCAAGCGCCGCCGCACGCACGCAAACACATTCATTGTATTGCAACCGCGCCGTTTGCGCAAGCAGACATCTTGCGATGTTTTTTGTGCGGCTTGCCCTCGCGTGCAAAACGCAAAGAGCGCGCCGCAGTTTTGCTGCGGCGCGCCTGCGCGGGCTGTCCTCTTATTTCCTGCGGCGGCCGCGCTTTCCGTCCGGCTCCCCGTCGCCGTCCTCGTACGGGTCTTCCTCGTACGGGCCGTCGTCCAGGCCGTCCAGCCATTCGTCGTCCGCCGGCTTCGCGGGAGCCGCCTTCGGCTCGCTGCGGGTCAGCCGGTAGCTGCCCGTGCCGCCCTGCATGAGCAGCTTGTCCTGCTCGCTGAGCTCGCCTTCCTTTTTGGCGCTCTCGCGGATACGGCTGAGCAGCTCGCGGTCGTAGAGCACGGTCTTGTCCATGTCCTCCGCCTGCGGCTCGGGCTGCTCCCCGTCCTCGTCTTCATCCTCGTCCTCGTAGTCGTCGATAAAGTCGTCCGCGGGTTTCTTCTTTCCAAACAGGCCGCCGAAGAGCCCCTTCTTTTCCTTCGCGGCGCCCTTGTCCGCGCGCGCCGCCGTCTTGGAGCGGGCCGGGCGCGCCGGTTCCTCGTCGTCGTAGTCGTCTTCCTCGCCGTCCGCCGCCTCGGAAGCGGCCGCTTCGTCCGGCGCGGACGCCTGCGCGGCGTCTTCTTCGATCTCCGGCCGCTCGGCCGCGGCTTCCTCCGCGGGCTGCGTGCGGCCGCGCCTCGGCCGCGCCGGGCCCTCGTCCGCCTCGTCCGCTTCCTCGGCTGCGGGCGCCTCCAGCGCCTCCGCCCCGCGGACGTCCTCGCCCCAGTCCTCGCGCTCCACGTCGCCAAGGTCCACGCGCTCGCGCTGCGGACGCCTGCGGCGCTGCGCGCCGGGGCGGCTGGTATACCTGCGGCTGCCGCCGCGCTCAAAACCGTCCATCGCCGCGGCGTGCGGGCCGGAAGCCCTGCGCCTGCCCGCGAGGATGAGCACCAGCACCGCCGCCAGCGCCACGATGAGCAGGCCCGCCACCACGTAGAGGATCGTCATGCCGATGGAGCCCGTCTTTTCGGGAACGGCCGTCGCCTCCGGCTCGAGGGTCACGACCGGGGCGATCGTCGGCGGCGGGGTCACGGGCTCCGCCGTGGGCGCCACGTAGGCGATCATGATTTCGGGCGAGTTGAAGTGCTGCTCGACCGCCTCCTCCTGCCCGTCCACGTGCAATTTGTACACGGCGGTAAACTGGAACGTGCCCTCCATGCTGACCGTAAACTCGCGGACGATCTGCGTTTCTTCGCCCGCGGGCAGCGATTCAAGGGTCGCTATCTTCGTCTTGCCGTGGTACAGTTCGATGTTCGTTCCGTCCACCGTGCCGACGTTTCGGACCGTCACCGCGAAAGCGACCGTCGCGGGCTTGTCGCGGATGACCGTCTGCCCGGCCTGCGCCGTGACCTCCAGGTTGAGCGCGCGGCTCGCGTCCAGCGCGACGACGCTCACCTTGTTGGAGGAGTTCTCGATCGTGCCGCCCGCGCTGCTCTCGCCCGTCACCGTGAACGCGTGGTCGGCCGATTCCTGCACGGTGAATTCCTTTTCGACCGTCTTTTCCTCGCCGGGCTTGATCTCCAGGCCCGATTCGATCTCGCCCAGCACGCTGTCCGTGATCTGCATGCCGGTATAGGTGATGTTGCCGGTGTTCTTGAGCTTTAAGGTCAGCTTCGCCTTTTCGCCGGGCATCACGCCCGTGACGTTCTCGCCCGTGAGGGTGAGGTCCAGGCCGCCCGTCGCGACCTCCAGCGTCTTCTGGGCCATGTTGGCGATGGTGAGCACCTTGTCCGAGCCCTCGGCGCGGTAGGTGACCTTGGGCTTGAACGTCACCTTTTTCTTGCCCATTTTATAGGTATACTCGCGCGTCACCTTGTCGCCCGGCTCGATGCGGCTGACGTTGATCTTGTCGCTGGTCAGCTTCGTGTTGGTGATCTGCACGTTGGTCACCGCGACGTTGCCCGTGTTGGACAGCGTGTAGGTGAGGACGACCTCCTGCCCCGCCTGCGCGGGGTTGGGCGTCACCGTGTAGCTGGCCGTAAGCTTCGGCGTGGGCGCGTCCTGCTGGATGCCGACCGCGATGGTCTTGTTGACCTGAACGGGGTCCCCCTCGCCCGCCGCCAGCTCGTAGCGCAGCGCAAAGCGAAGCTTCCCCTCTTCCATCTGTTCCTTGGTGACGTTCCATTTGCCGTTCCAGCTCTGGGACTGCCCCGCTTTCAGCGTGACATCGGTGAAGTTGCTGACGGCGTTTCCATCCGGGTCGTACAGCGTCATGGGGCTTTGCATGTCCTCGTCCCCGCCGTTGTACACCTTGATGGTGACTTCCACCTCGCCCGGCTCCACCAGCGTCTTGGGCACGCACGCGGAAGACGTGGTGATGGGGTCGTAGTCCGCCGCCGACGCAGGCAGGGCGAGCAGCAGCGCCATCACGAGCGCCACCACAAGACCCCATCCAATAGACCTGCTTCTCATAGCAATGCAGGAACGCAAGCGCGCGTTCCCTCCTCCCTTCTGTTACGGCCAGGAATCTCAAAGACGCCGTTTGGCGACAAAAATCGATACGATTCCTAGTTTATTTCATTGTAGAACATGTGGGCTCCCCTGTCAAGGGAAGACAAAAAGGTCAGATTCCGATTCTCTATACAGACGCTTCCGCCCGCCTTTTTGTTGAAGAAAGTATGCTAAAAATATTTTCCTTTTATACAGGCACAGGACAAAAAAAGGGCAGGGCCCCGCCCTGCCGAAACCGCGCCGCCTCCGCTAGTTTCCCTCCGCGGGGGGCTGCAATGCCTGCGTCGCGCCCGCCACCGGTTCCATCGCCGCGTCGTTCGTGCTCTCCTGCGTCACGTAGGTCTGCGGCCCCGAAGACGCTGCGGCCTCCCGCGCGTCGTTTCGCGTCGTCTCGCCGTCCGCGCTGAAGTCGGCCTGCGGGCCGCTCCACGAAGACTGCGACGTGTCCAGGGCCACCGAGGTCGCGCCCCTTCCCGGCAGCAGCAGCCCCGCGCTCAAGCAGAGCGCGAGGACGAGCGCGGGCAGCCAGACGCCCCGGCGCGCGCCGCCCGCGCCCATCACCGCCGCCACGCGCCGCCGCACGCCCTCCTTGCCCGAAAGGAAGTGCGCGGCGAGCGGCGCCGTATTCCCCGTGCCCCGGCGGGCGGCGAAGATGAGCAGCTCGCTGTAGCGAAGTCTGCGCTCGGGCGTCGCCCCACGCACCGCCGCCTCGTCGCAGGCGATCTCGCAGGCCACCCCCATGTCGTGCGCCGCCAGGCGCGCGGCCGGGTTGAACCAGTGCACCGCGCTAGCCGCCAGCGCGATCGCCTTGCCCCACACGTCCCCGCGCTGAAAGTGCGCCAGCTCGTGGCGCAGCAGCAGGCGCGTCTCCTGAAGGGGCAGGCCCTCGTCCGGCAGCAGGATCACGGGGCGCCTTGCGCCCAGCAGCATGGGCACGCGCACGGTCGGGCAGATTCGTAGCGCAGGCGCGTCGTTTACGCCCATGTCCGCGCAGGCAAAGGCGTAGGCCAGCCGCGTCCTTTCCGCCCGCGGGGGCTCGCTCCAGCGGCGAACCGTCCACAGAAAGCGCGCGTGACGCCCCGCCGCCAGCAGCAGCGTCGCGGCCGCGCCCAGGAGCCAGAGCGCGAAGAGCAGCTCCATGAGCGGAAAGGGCCGCGCCGCGTTCCCGGCGGAGACGGCGGCTGCGTCCGCCCGCGCCGCCGGGCCGAGGGCCGGGCGCAGGGGCACCGCGAAGCCGAGGCACAAAAGCGCAAACAGGCCGCAGACCGTCTTCGCGCAGTAGCGCGAGAGCAGACGCGGCAGCGCCGCGTGCAGCGCAAGCGTCAGGGCCGTCATGCTCGCGGAGGAGACGGCGAGCATCCACAAAAAGCGCGTCATAGCCGCTCCTTCTGCTGCTTCGCCCAGGTCAGCAGCTCGTCCACGTCCTCGTCGGTGATCTGCTTTCCGCCGTACAGGGTGCTGACCAGGTTCGTCAGCGAGCTTTCGTGGTACTGCTCGATGAAGCAGCCCGTCTCAAAGCGCAGGTACTCCTCCTTGCCCACCAGCGGGGCGTAGGTGCGCTCCTTGCCCTTCTTTTCCGTCTGCAAAAAGCCGTGCTCCACCAGCCGCCCCAGCAGCGTGATGACCGTCTGCACGCGCCACTGTCTGGCCCCGGAGAGCTGCTCCAGCACCCGGCCCGCGGTGATGGGCGGCTCCAGCGCCCACACCGCCTTCATCACGTCGAACTCCGCATCCGGCAGCCTGCGCATGCCGCATCGCCCCTTTTTTCGTGTTTAAGACATCCGTCTGTTCCCTATTGTGCGCCGCGGGCGCCGCTTTGTCAAGCGCCCCGCCTCATGCGGCGCTCAGGCCCGCAAGCTGTCCCCGCTCGTCGTAGCGCACGCGCACCGTGAGCCCGCCCGGCTCGCGCGGGGAATAGGTGAACACGCCGTCCGGCTCCTCGTCTATGAACCTGCCGACGCGCTCCCCCTCGTAATAGAGGACGCCCTCGTTTCCGTTCCGCGCCTCGTAGCGCAGGCCGTAATCCGCGTAGCGCTCAAAGCGCTGCGACAGCGTGAGCCCGCCCGCCGCGCCGGAGCCGCCTTCCGCCACGCACGTCACGGCGGCCTCCTCCGGGCGGGCGTCCTCCGCCGTCTCCGCCGCCGTGCAGCCGGCCAGCGGCGGAGCAAGCAGCGCGTTCAGGTCGCGCCGGGCGAACTCCGCCTCGCTGTACGGGACGATCGCGGTCAGCTCCCCGAAATAGTCCACGCTCCCGTCTTCGTTTTGCAGGACGCTGCGGACCGCGCGCACGTCCACCGTGCCCTCGGCGTCCACGTACTCATAGTGGACGGAAAAGGCGCCTTCCTCGATTTCATAGCCGTCGAAGAAGTATCGGACGCGCTCCCCTTCGTAATACAGGCGGCCCGCCTCGCTCGTGAGGCCAAACGGCGCGTACTGGGAGAGCTGCGCGCGCTCCGGCGCAGCGGGCTTTGCCTGCGGCTCCGCGGCCAGCGCAGGCAGGCGAATCAGCAGCGCTAAGAGCGCCGCCGCCAGGATGTATCTCCGTTTCATTTGGACACCCCTCCCCGCAGGTCGTAGCGGTCGATAAACTTTACGACCCGCTCCAGGATCTCGTCGCTGCCGTCCGGGTTCACCCACAGGTCCGGCGCAAAGCCGCGCCCCTCGATGTCGTTCAGGTCCGGCGGCAGGAAGAGCGTGTCGCCGCAGTACACCGCAAGGCCGCTGCGCGGCAGGGATACGGTGCGGTTGTTGGCCACCGTGTACATGCCGCAGGTGCTCGTGCCCACGAAGATCACGTTCTCCATGCGGCTGAGCAGGTTCACGAACGTCTCGCCGGAGGAGGCCACCCCCTGATCGATGAGCACGAAGACCAGCGTGTCGTTTGGGATGCGCTCCACGACCGGCTCGTACTCCACCGGCGTCCAGCCCTCGAGCGCGCCCATCTCAAGGCGCAGCAGCGAACCAAAGCCCGTCCGCAGGCAGTCTCGCAGCGCCTCCTCGTCCCGCAGGTCGCAGCCCTCCACCAGCCCCAGCAGGCGAAGGAGGGTGCTCGTGCGCGTGTCCAGCGTGCTGGAAAACACGTGGTTCCAGGGCTGATAGGAAAGGCGCGTGAAGCTGCGCACCCAGTTTGAGGGGTACTCGTCGCTGCCGCCGCTGTTGCCGCGCAGGTCCAGGATGAGCACGTCCTCGCGCGAGAGGGAGAGCGCGTCCTGCGTGAAGCGCGAAAGCTCTTCCTTTTCCGCGTCGCTCTCGGGGTACATGCTGCGGTTTTCCAGGACCGTGAGCCCGTCCCGCTCGTAGCGGTTATAGGCGGGCCAGCCCATGTAGGAGCGATAGTTGAGCGAAAGCGCCGCGTCCATCGTCCGTTCCTCCCCGCCGGACGCGAGCGTCAGGGGGACGTGCAGCTCCTTTTCCAGCGCCTCCGCCTCGCCCGTGTTCATACCCAGCGCGTAGCAGAGCCGGCCGTCCGGGTCGAGCGTCGGGCGCAGCATCGCCTCCGGCGCGCCCCCGTTCGCCGAGGCGAGCCTCCAGGCGCGCCCGTCCAGCTCCGTCACGTAGCCCTCGCCCTCCCTTTGAAAGAACAGCTCGTCGTTTGAATAGTAGACCGTCTCGGAGACGAAGGAGGAAAAGTTCGTATCCCCCAGCGAGAAGTGGCAGTCGCGCAGGACGGGCCGCAGGCGCGCCGTGAGCAGCGCCTCAAAGTCCTCGGGCGCGACGCCGCCCTCGCAGGCGCGGATGTCCGCCTCCACCTGCGCGCGCACCGGAAGGAACGTCTCGTCGCCCCCCAGGTGCTGATAGCCCGCGTACCCGCAGCGCAGAAAGTCAAAGAGGAAGGCCGCGTCCTCGAGCGCCTCGTCCGGCGTCACCGCCCGCCGCGCGGCCTCGCCCGCGAGGGCCGTGTTCTTTGAAAGCGCGGCGGCGATGCGTTCGTCCGCCTCGCCCGCCGCATCCGGCGTCAGGCGCCCGCCCACCAGCGAGAGCTTTTCCGCGTCTACGGGCGCAAAGAAGGGGGCGCGCGCCGCCTCGATGCGCGCGGCGAGCTCCGGCGGCAGCTCCGGCGGCAGCTCCGCCTGCACGCTCCCCGCAAGGACGCACAGGGCGAGCGCGAGGCAGAAGAGGGCAATCCAGCGTTTCATACAAAAATCCTCCCGCAATCATTTTAGACGTTTGTCTGTTTATATACTACATCCGTCTAAAATGGTTGTCAAGAGGGTTTTATACATTTGTCTAATTTATTCTTCCGTTTCCGTCAGGTACTCGTCCAGCAGCGCGTCGAGTCGCGAACGCTCCGCCGCGAGCAGCGGGCGCAGGGGCGCGCGGCAGGCGTCGCATTCGATGACGCCCATGCGGCGCAGCATGTACTTGATCGCCGGAATCTCCGGGATGTCCCGCATGCGGCGCGCCGTATCGACGATGCGCGCCTCGATAGCCCGTGCGCGCGCGGCGTCGCCCCGGACGATCGCCTCGTACAGCCGCACGTGCCGCCGCGCGAACACCGCGCTCGGCCCGGACACCCAGCCGTCGCCGCCCAGGGTCATGCAGCACATCGCCATCGCGTCGCTGCCCACGAGCACGGAGGCGCGGCGGGAAGAGCAGGCGTTCACGTAGTCAAAGAGGCGCTCCATGTCGGTGTTGCTGTACTTGACGCCCAGCAGATTTTCGTGTTCCGCCATCAGCTCGCCCAGCAGCTCCGCGCTCAGGTCGTTGCCCGTGCGCGAGGGGATGTTGTAGGCGTAGACGGGCAGGCCGCGCACATCGCTTAGGATGTCCGCGTAGTAACGGCGCATGGCCTCCTTGTCCACAGGGAAGAACACGGGGGTCATCAGCCCCGCGCCGTCCGCGCCCAGCTCCCCCGTAAAGCGCACGTGCGCGTAGCTCTCCGCCACGGTCGCCGCGCCGCACTGGACGTAGAGCACCGCGCGCCCGGCGTTCTCCTCGTGGATGGCGCGGGCGATTTCCTCGCGTTCCCGCTGCGAGAGGGACAGGCTCTCGCCGTTGGTGCCGTTCGGGTACAGGCAGTGAATGCCGCTTTCGACCAGGTGGCGCGTCAGCCGCCTGACCCCTTCGCCGTCCACGGCGCCGTCGCCCCGCATCGGGGTGATCGAGGCGCACACGACGCCGTACAGCTTTTTACATTCCATAAATCTACTTCTCCATCACAAATACTGTCGGTAGTTTTCAATGCGGAAAAACGATTGGTAGTTCGCGTCGTGATAGTTGTACGAGCGCCCGAAGGCGACGCGCACCAGCAGCAGGATGTCCTCGCCGTCGAACATCCAGTCCGGGTATTGGAAGCCCACGTGCCCGGCGTCTGCGTCTCGATAGTCCAGGAACCTGTGCGTGACGCGCCAGGTGTAAAAATCCTCCGACACGGCCATGGAAAGGACGGTGCGGCCCGGCTTGTCCGGCGCCTGCTCGGTGCCGATCATGATGTACTTCTTCGTCGCCGGGTCCCTGTAAAGCTGGAACTTCGAGTTGCTGCCCAACGGGCAGTCCACGACCCGGTCCAGCGTGAGCGGCGCCTCCGGGTCCCCGTTGTCCCCGCGCAGCACGACCGCCTTGCCGTAGGCGGGATCGCAGTTGGGGTGGTCGATGCGCAGGTAATTGCTGATGACGCCCTCCGGGGAGACGACCGCGTTTCCTTCGATGCAGCCCGGCGAGCGCCCCCTCGGCGCGTTCGGCCAGGCGGGGTCATACCTCGTGAACGGCGTAAACGTCCAGTTGGCGGCGTCCAGCAGGTCGGCCTCCGCGTCGATCGAAAGCAGGCCGTTCGCGTGCTGCTGATGCCGCCAGCAGCCGTAGTCGATGGCGGTGTACAGCCGGCCCCTGAACTCGATGACCGGCATCGGGCCCTTGTGGGGCCCCATCTCGAACGGGCCGCAGCCGCTGATGATGTGCGTGGGCGTCGTCCAGGTCTCCCCCTCGTCGTCCGAGCGGCCGATCAGCATGTCGCCGTAATCCTGCGAGCCGGAGAAGAGGTAGAGGCTTCCCCGGTGCACGAAGAGCTTGGGCCAGAAGCTGGGGTAAATGTCCGTCACGTAGCGCCAGCTTTTGCCGCCGTCCCGCGATTTGAACAGCAGCGTCAGCTTGCTGTTGCCGTACTTGCCGGAAAACACGTCCATCGCCGTCATCAGCGCGCCCGAGGGCAGCTTCACGATCGTCGGCGAGCAGAGGCTGTGCCCGGAAAAGGCGTAGGTCGTATCCTCCGGGTGCAGGTAGTTGACGATCGTGCCCGGCGCGTAGCCCGTGCGCACCAGGCGCAGGCCGCTTTCCCCCGTGCCGTCCGCGCGCACGACCTTGAACTCGTAGTCCTGCTCGTCCGTGAGCCCCTCAACGCGCGCCGTGTCCCCGCGCAGCGGCAGCGTCTTCCACTCCGCAAGCGAGCGGTACACCCGGTAGCGAACCTCGTGCGCGCCCTGCGGCTGCCCATTGTCAAACCATTGAAAGTCAAACCCGCCCGCAAAGGGGGCGATGCGGCACACGAAGGGGAGGCTGCGAACCTCCATGTCGCACAGCCGCGTAAAGGGCCGGTAATGCCAGCCCGTGTTTCCGCGCATAAGCGCACCTCCAAATCAGCCTTTGATCGCGCCGACCATGACGCCCTTGATAAAGTACTTCTGCACAAACGGGTACAGGCACATCACCGGCAGGGTGGAAACGATGATGACCGCGTAGCGCATCGACTCCACCAGCAGGGTCTGCGCGTCCGCGTCGCTGGAGCCGTAGGACGCTTCCGCCCCCATCTCGAACGTCAGCGTCGAGGTGGAAAGGATGTTGCGCAGCACGTTTTGCAGCGGCATCTGCTCGTCGCGCAGGTACAGCATGGCGTTAAACCAGCTGTTCCACTGCCCCACCGCGTAAAACAGCACCAGAATCGCGACGATGGCGGGCGAGAGCGGCAGCACGATGCTGACGAAAAAGCGCGACATGTTGCACCCGTCGATTTCCGCGGCCTCCACCAGCGTGTCGGGGATGTTGGACTCCATGAACGTGCGGGTGATGATGACGTTGTACACGCTCACCACGCCGATGAGCACGTAGGCCGCGGGGTTTTGCACGAAGCCCAGGTTCTTGAGCAGCAGGTAGCTGGGCACCATGCCGCCGCTGAAGTACATCGTGAATGCCATGAAGAGCTGGATGCCCCGGCGGCCCGGCAGCGACCGGCGCGAGAGGGCGAAGCCCGTCAGCATCGTCACAAACGTGGCGATCGCCGTATGGAAGACCGTGTAGACGACGGTGTTCCTGTAGCCCATCCACAGCTTCTCGTAGCCGATCACCCGCTCGTAGCCCGCCAGGGTAAAGCCCTTGGGCCAGAGCGCCACCTCGCCCGCGACCACCTTCGCGGGGTCGCTGAAGGAGGCGATGACGACGAAGTAGAGCGGGTAGGCCGTCAGCACCAGCAGGATCAGCAGGACGGCCAGGATGATCGCGTCCAGCACGCGGTCGGCCCGCAGCTCCTGGCGCCTTTTCTTTTTTACAAACATAAGCCG
>JAEXCG010000078.1 GCA_023402355.1 Bacillota bacterium
CTCAAGCAGCCCCAGCAGTTCATGGCCGACGAGCGCGAGGTGGTGCAAAGCGCCTATCCGGGCGACATCATTGGGCTCTTTGACCCGGGCATCTTCTCTTTGGGCGACACGCTTTCCACCGGGTCGCACGTCAAGTACCCCGGCATCCCGGTGTTCGCGCCGGAATTCTTCGCGCGCGTGAGCAGCATCGACAGCCTGCGCCGCAAGCAGTTCGTCAAGGGCGTGATGCAGCTTTCGGAGGAGGGCGCGATTCAGACATTCAAGCGCCCGGGCATCGGCTTTGAGGAGATCATCGTCGGCGTCGTCGGCGTGCTGCAGTTCGAGGTGCTGGAGCACCGGCTCAAGACCGAGTACAACGCGGAGATTCGCCGCGAGCAGCTCAGCTACCGCTTCGTGCGCTGGGTCGTGAAGACGCCCAGGGCGCTAGACGACCTGAAGCTCACCTCCACGACCTCCATCGCGCAGGACGCGCGCGAGCGCGACGTGCTGCTCTTTGAAAACGAGTGGTCCATCCGCTGGGCGCTGGAAAACAACGAAGGACTGGAGCTCGCCGAGACCGCGGCGCGGGCCTAACCCCCAAACGATAGAAAAGAGGGAATCACACTTGGAAATTACCCGTGAAAATATTCGCAACATCGCCATCATCGCGCACGTCGACCACGGCAAGACGACGCTGGTGGACGAGATGCTCAAGCAGGGCGGCGTGTTCCGCGAGAACCAGCAGGTCGCCGACCGCGTGATGGACTCCAACGACATCGAGCGCGAGCGCGGCATCACGATCCTGGCGAAGAACACCGCCGTGCACTACAAGGACGTGAAGATCAACGTCGTGGACACCCCCGGCCACGCCGACTTCGGCGGCGAGGTAGAGCGCGTGCTCAAGATGGTGGACGGCGTGCTGCTGCTCGTCGATTCTTTCGAGGGCCCGATGCCCCAGACGCGCTTCGTGCTCAAGAAGGCGCTGGACCTGAAGCTGCCGGTCATCATCGTCGTCAACAAGGTGGACCGTCCCGACGCGCGCTGCGACGAGGTGGAGGGCGAGATTCTCGACCTGCTGATCGACCTGGAGGCGGACGAGAGCCAGCTCGACAACCCCATCGTCTACGCCTCCGCGCGCCAGGGCACCGCGACGCTCAACCTTTCCGAGCCGGGCACGGACCTGCGCCCGCTCTTTGAGTCGATCCTCAAGTACATCCCCGCGCCCGTGGGCGATCCCGACGGCGCGGCGCAGGTGCTGGTTTCGACCATCGACTACAACGACTACGTGGGCCGCATCGGCGTGGGCCGCATCAACCGCGGCACGCTCAAAAGCAACATGATGGCCGTGCGCGTCATCCACGGCGAGGATAAGGCCTCCGCGCCGCTTCGCCTTTCCGGGCTGTTCTGCTTCGACGGCCTCAAGCGCGCGCCCGTCGAGCAGGCGACCATGGGCGACATCGTCGCGATCACGGGCATTGAGGACATCATGATCGGCGACACGATCTGCGACCCGGCCTGCCCGGAGGGTCTGCCCTTCGTCAAGATCGAGGAGCCGACCGTGCAGATGACCTTCTCCGTCAACGACAGCCCGTTCGCGGGCCGCGAGGGGCAGTACGTCACCAGCCGCCACCTGCGCGCGCGCCTGATGCGCGAGCTGCAGACCGACGTCTCCCTGCGCGTGGAGGAGACCGAGTCGCCCGACGCCTTCAAGGTCTCGGGCCGCGGCGAGCTGCACCTGTCCGTGCTCATCGAGAACATGCGCCGCCAGGGCTACGAGTTCCAGGTCTCCAAGCCGGAGGTGCTCTTCCACTACGACGAGGAGGGCAACCAGCTCGAGCCCGTGGAGAAGATGGTGGCCGACGTGCCCGCCGCCTACGCGGGCGCGGTCATCGAAAAGCTGGGCCGCCGCCGCGGCGTGCTGGAGCACATGAGCGGCAGCGACCGCGTGCGGCTGGAGTTTTCCATCCCCTCGCGCGGGCTGTTCGGCTACCGCTCCGAGTTCATGACCGACACGCGCGGCGAGGGCATCATGAGCGCGGTGTTCGACCACTACGAGCCCTACAAGGGCGAGATTCCGCACCGCACGCAGGGCGCGCTGGTCTCCTTTGAGACGGGCGAAGCGGTCATGTACGGCCTGTTTTACGCGCAGGACCGCGGCACGCTCTTCTACGGGCCGGGCACGCAGGTGTACACCGGCATGATCGTCGGCCAGAACGCGCGCCAGGGCGACATCGACGTGAACGTCTGCAAGAAGAAGCACCTCACCTCCATCCGCAACGCGGCGGGCGCGGAGGAGGCCATGAAGCTGACCTCCATGCGCACGCTCTCGCTGGAGGAGTGCCTAGAGTTCATCGACGACGACGAGTTGCTGGAGGTCACCCCCAAGAACCTGCGCATGCGCAAGCGCGTGCTCGCCACCGAGATGCGCAAGAAGCTGGATTCCAAGAAGCGCCAGTAGGCGTAAAACTTCAAACAAAGACCGGCGCGCGGCAGGGAATGCCGCGCGCCGGTTGGGTTTTGGAGAGATTACAGAAAGTCTTCGTTCGCTGCGGCCTCCATCGCGAGGCGCATGCCCAGCCGAAAGCCGCAAGCGAAGGCGTCACAGCGGGCGATGCCGCTCGCCTCGTCCTCCGCGTCCACGTACTTTTCAAAGGTCTCGCGCTGCGCGTCTGTGAGGGTAGGCAGCAGCTTTTCGCTGCTGCGGCGGCCGCAGGCGACCGCCTCCATGTAAGCGGAATCGGGCGCGTACGCGCGGGCGTTCGGCCGAATGTTGCCGTAGTAAAGCTCTTCCAGAAGCTGCATTTTGCATCGTCCTTTCGCTCTGTTGCCCGGCGCGGCTTGAAAGGCGGTGCGGCGCATGGTATAATATTTACGCCGCGCGAGCCTTCAGCCGCGTCGGTGGTGTTGGGGAGCGGCGTCGCTTTGTGAGGGAGCGCCGCTTCCTTCTTCATTTTGTCAGGGTGTCCCGAACGAGATAGATGCCCCTGCGGACGACCTCCGAACGGGAGGTGTTCAACTTTTGCGCGCATTCGTCGAGGGCTTCCTCGGTTTCCTTTGTCACGCGCAGGTAGATGCGCTCGGAGCGTGGGTTTTTCGAGGGGGGACGCCCCATCTTTTTCTTTTCCGACATGGGTTAACCTCGCTTTCTGTCGGCTAAATATGTAGCAGTTCTTGGCGCACCAAAAGTCAATAAATATTTTTGTCGGCCAATAAAAAATCAGATGCGATCCTTACAATAGCGCCTGTTGTGTGGGGAGCGGCGTCGCTTTGTGAGGGTGCGCCGCTTCCTTCTTCATTCTTGCAGGTCGTCCTTGAGCTTTTTGATTCCACGGCGAATGGCCTCCATCTTGCTCACGCGCCGCTGGCTGCAGTAGCGCGTCAGGATCGTGTCGCACGCTTCATCCAGCCGCACATGGGTGGAAACGCCTTTGGGATTGTCCGTCGGACGCCCGATCTTTTTTTCTTTGGGCAAAAACTTACCTCCCTTTTGAAGACCAGAACCATACACCATAAATGAAGCCCAAAAGTCAAGCTGAAAAGGCGCGCCGCGGGATGGATCATCCCGTGGCGCGCCCAATTTTGTTTTGCCGCCGGTCACTCGGTGCAGGGATACGACCATTGGATTACGGTAAAGCCGGGGCAGGTGTACTCGAACCGGCCGCTGCCGTAGCGCGAATGCAGGTAGGGGCTGTCCGCCATGGCGTCCGATACGGGCACCTCCTGCCGGTCGATGGTGAAGCCCTCGACCAGGCCGAACTCCATCAGTCCGCTGCCCGGCGAGTCGAAGTGGAAGGTGAGGCCGTCCTGCCAGACCGGGGCCACCAGCAGGCGGGCCATGAACGATTCAAAGCTGCCGTCCTCGTCCTGGCTTCCGCATTCCGCGAGCCAGACCGCCTCGTTGCCGTCGCAGATCAGCTCGCGTCCCGCGTAGGGGCCCTCCGCCCGGAAGGAATGCGGGGCGCTGGAGTAGATGCCCACGTAGCCCTCGCCGGAGCGGCCGAACGTCCAGCCGCCCTGCTGCACGACCTCGTCGAACTTGCGGGCGTCGAAGTGGCAGTGCGTCATCCAGATGTCGTTGTCGTTTACGTCGTGCCAGATGACGGCGAGGGTACGCTTCCCCATCAGCACGCGCGGCAAAAACGCCTGCCCCGCCCAGTAGTCCGGGCGCAGGCCGCTGCCCTCGGCGACGTTGTTGGGCGCGGAGAAGCAGATTGAGATGTCGTTTCTCAGCACGATCAGGGCGGAAATGAAGTGCATGTCGCACATGCCCACGTTGTGGTCGCGCGCGCCGCCGATCATGTAGTCCTTCGTGCGGCGGATGGTGAAGTCGGCGTTGTGCTTGTCGAAGTGCATGATGCCCTGCTTGTAGGTGAAGGTCGCGGGCGTGAAGTTATACGCCAGCTCGCAAAGGCCCCGCGGGGGCACGTAGTAGCTGAAGGCCAGCTCCGAATGGGTCATTTCCTGATTGAACGGCGCGTTGCCGAAGAGCATCCAGAAGATGCCGCTGATGCGGGTGGTCCGGCCGGTGCGCAGCAGCATGTTGTAGCTGCGCCCGCGCGGCGTCGCCATCACGCCGTCAAACGAGCTGACCGCGAAGATGTAGGTCATGAAGTCCAGCAGGATGTTGACCATGTTGCGCAGCGGGTATTCCTCCATGGGGAGCACCTCGCGCAGGACGAGCAGGGCGGAGAGCGTGACGGGCAGGTAGCTGTCCGAGAGCGGCTCGTCGAAGCCCACGCGGCAGCGCTGGTTCAGCCATTCCACCAGGTGCACGCGGCCCTTCAGGGAGTGGTACATGCCGTTCTGCCCGCAGTTGGTGAACAGGTCGGTGGGGTAGAGCAGGCCGGCCAGGTACTCGCACACGTGAAAGCCGATGCGGTGGTTTTCCGAGCAGTAGAACATGGAGGAGGGGCCGGGCTCGTCCACCCAGTAGCGGAAGCCCAGGGCGGCCTTGCGCACCCGCTCGTGGATGCGCGCATCCAGCCGGCGCGCGCCGCTGTCCTCCCAGATCAGCCAGAGGAGCGGCAGCAGCTCGAAGTCCGCGCAGTCCGCGCGGCGCTCGATCTTGTCGCACATCCGCTCGATGCGGGCCCAGTCGATTTCGTCCTGGCGGTCCAGCCGGTAGAGGGCGAGCGGGTCGCCCTGCGCGGCGAGCAGCTCCAGCATCCGCTGGCGGCGCTCTTCAAAGCGGTCGTAGCCGGGCGCGGGCGCGACCAGCTCGACCAGGGTGAAGGAGAGGGAGCGGCCGGTGAGCGGCGTGCCGTCCGTGAGACGCCACGAGAGCTCCACGCGGTACTTCCCGGCGGGCAGCTCAGGCAGGCGCGTGTCACTCTGCGCGACCTCGTCCAGGTTTAGGACCGCCCCGCCCTTTTCGTCGTACACGCAGGCCGACACCCGGCAGTGGCGAAGCGGCAGGCGGCCGACGTGCAGCACGGGCGCTTCGCCCAGCGTGTAGCAGTCGTCCTCCATGTGCGTCTCCAGCTGGCTGCGGGCGATCTCCTCGCGGACCTCCTCCGGCATGCTCAGCGGCACCAGCGCGCGAAGCGGCGCCTCGCAGCTTACCAGCTCCATGCTGAACGAGATGCCGGTGCCGCGGCCGACGTGGCCGGTGAGCGCGGTAAAGGCGTTGCGCCCGGGCATCAGGTGCAGGCGCACCGTCTCATAGTTCGGCTTGTTCACGTGCTCGAACACGTAGGTGCGCTCGCGCTTCCTGCTTGGGTAATCGCGGTTGTCGAACGCGAGCGCGTCGCCCAGAAGGACCGCGAGGCGTCCGGCGCAGATGCGCAGCGTGACGTCCTGCTCGCGCTCGCTCTGAAGCTCCACGTAGATGGGCATGAGGGCCAGCTTTTCCATGATGTAGTAATGCCCGTCCGCGTAGCGCGGGGAGGGATCGGTGCAGAGCGTCCAGAGCCCCTCCATGCCGCAGAGGCTGAAGGCGTCGAACTCGCGGAACGTCCGGCCCCGCAGCTCGCCGATCGCCTGCGCCATGGCCTCTTCCACGTACTGAATTGTCGCGGCGTTCGTGCGCTCGCCGGGGTAATCCTTTTCCAGAACGCCCGCCACCATGAAGGGGCGGATGGACTTGCCCGGTTCGAGCTCCTGCGCAAAAAGCTTATCCATGGTCTATTCCTCACTTTGTCGTCTGAAAGTCCGGGAAAAATGCCGCCCCACGGCAGCGCGGGGCGGCATCGTTTCAGGGGCGGATTACTGCTGCTTGGCGGCTTCCAGCTCCTGATAGAGCGCCACCTTCGCGTCGATGACGGCCTGTCCGCCGGCGGCGAGGTAGTCGCTGAGCACCTTGTCGTACATGGCGTCGAACTGGTCTTTCGGGCAGGAGATCAGGGACGGCAGGTTCTTGGTCGGGTCGGTCAGGAAGCCTTCGTACTGCTCGTCGGCAGCGGTCCGGATGTGAGAGAAGTGGTAGGGCGCGGAGCCGCCGACCTTGGCGATTTCGATGCCCAGGTCCATGAGCTGCTGAATGCGCGCCTCGACCTCGGTCATGCCGGCCAGAGAGGTCGGGTAGCCGTAGGGCTGGCCGTTGTAGACGAGCATCATGTCGCCGCAGGTGATGCGCTCGTAGCCGTCGATCTTGAGGCGCTCCTCTTCGGTGTACTCGATCTTGGTGGGCACGCCGTCGATCATCTCGTAGTCGCGGCCCTCGATGCCGTAGTGCAGCACCTTCGCGTTGTCGTAGTCCGCGAGGAAGTCCAGGTACTTCACGGCCGCCTCCGGGTTCTTGCAGGTGGCGGGCACCGCGATGTACATGCCGACCGGCGCGTACACGTCGACGAACTGCTCGCCGTGCACGTTGTCCAGCAGGAACATCGTGAAGTTGGCCTCCGGGTTGGACTCGTACAGCGCCTTGATGCCGGTCTGATACGTGTTGTCATGACCGAAGGCCAGCGTGCGGCCGTTGGAAATCTGGGCGGTCAGCGCCGGGTAGGAGGTGTCGGTGTCGACCATGAAGTCGGGATCGACCAGGCCCTCGTTGTACAGCTGGTTGAGGAAGCGCACGCCTTCCTTGTAGCCCGGCCAGAACATCTCGTTGTAGCAGGCGCGCATCTCGGGGGTCAGCTCCGCGCGGTTCACGAAGGTGTAGATCAGCGGGCGGGTCTGGGTGGCGTCGTAGGCGCCAGCCATGCCCAGCGGATAGATCTCCATGCCGGTGCCGTCCAGGTCCAGGGTCTTGGCCTTGCGCAGCAGCTCGGTGAAGTCTTCCACGCTCATGTGGTAGAAGCCATCCGCGTTGGTCTCCAGCGTGTAGCCCATCTTTTCCAGCCAGTCGGTGCGGATGTAGTTGGCGTAGCGGCCGACGTTGGTGCGCTTGGCGACCAGCGCCCACATCTTGCCGTCGTACGTGCCGTAGTTGAGCGTCTCGGCGAGGTTTTTCTTCAGGTTCGGGCCGTACTCGTCGACCAGGCCGGACAGCTCCACCAGGCCGCCGTCCTTGCCGAAGTTCATGATCATGTTGGTGTCGTAGCTGAGGATGATGTCCGGCGCGGAGCCCGAGGCCATCATGGTGTTCACCTTTTCAGCCTCCTGCGCGCGGGGCACGGGGATGTACTCGACCTTGATGCCGTTCGGGTCGCCGAACTTTTCCTGCACCCAGCGGGTGTAGAAGTTGTCGGTGACGGTGCCGTAGGTGTTCGTGGTGTTGCCGCGCTCGTAGATCATGACGGTCAGGGTGACGGGGGTGTCCGCCGCCGAAGCCGTGCAGACCGCGCCCAGCATCAGCGCGAGCGCCAGGAGAATGGAGAGGGCTTTCTTCATGGTGTGTTTCCTCCAATGTTATATTTTCTTGCCGGATGCCCCGGCAGAAAGCCGATGGGATTACCCCTTGACGGAGCCGATCATGACGCCCTTGACGAAGTACTTTTGCAGCCAGGGGTAGATGATCATGACGGGAATCATGCTGAACACCAGGCACGCGGCCTTGATCGTTTCGGCGATGACGTCGGACTTGATCTCGGGAATGTCCTCCATCAGCGCGCTGACCTGGCTGGACTGGATGAGCTGGCGCAAACGCACCTGAATGGTGTACATCTTTTCGTCGTTGATGTAGAGCAGCGCGTCCATAAAGCCGTTCCAGCGGCCCACCGCGTAGAAGAGGGCGATGGTCGCCAGCATGGCCTTGGAGAGCGGCAGGATGATGCGCACGAGCACCACCGCGTCGTTCGCGCCGTCCACAAAGGCGGACTCCTCGATCTCCTTGGGCATCGACTGGAAGAAGCTCTTCATCAGGATCATGTTGTAGGTGGACAGGCAACCCGGCAGGATGAGCGCCCAGAACGTGTTGAGCAGGCCCAGGTTCTTGATGTTGATGTAGCCGGGGATCATGCCGCCGGAGAAGTACATGGTGAACATGACGAGCAGCAGCAGCGGCGTCTTGAAGCGCAGGTCCGACTTCGCCAGGGGATACGCGCACAGCACGGTCATGACCACGCTGATGAGCGTGGTGACGACCGTCAGGAAGATCGTAAACCACATGGAGGTCATGAGGCCCCGGTTGTTGAACACCGCCCGGTACGCCGAAAGGTCGAAGTCGACCGGCCAGAGGAAGACCTGGCTGCGCAGCACGGCGGTCTTGTTTGAAAAGGAGACCGAGACGATGTACAGGAACGGAAACAGGCAGCAGGCCGCGACCAGAACGACGAGGATGACGGTAAACGCTTTAAAGGCGCGGTCGCCCTTGGATTCTCTCATCAGCTTTTCCTCCTTACCAGATGCCCTTGCCCGTCATCCTCTTGCTGATCGTGTTGGCGCTGATGACGAGGATAAAGTTGATTACCGACTGCGCGAGGCCGACGGCTGTGCCGATGCTGAACTTGCCCTGCTGCAGGCCGACGCGGTAGACGTAGGTGCTGACGACGTCCGCCACCTCCATGACCACGCTGTTTTGCATCACGTAGGGCTGTTCAAAGCCGATGCTGGCCAGGCCGCCGATGGCCAGGATCAGCATGATGATGACGGTATCCATGATGCACGGCACGGTGATGGAGATCATCATGCGAAAGCGCGAACAGCCGTCCACGCGCGCGGCCTCGTAGATCTCCTGATCGATGCCCGTCATCGCGGACAGGTAGATGATGGTGTTCCAGCCGATGCTCTTCCACAGGCCGACGATGAAGTAGGTGAAGATCCACCAGCCGTTGCTGGAAAGGAAGGGAATGGGCGAGCCGCCCAACATCTTGACGAGCGTGTTGACGAGGCCGGAGGAGGCGAAGATCTGGTACATCATGCCGCCCACGATGACCCAGGAGATGAAGTGGGGCAGGTACAGGACCGTCTGCACGGTTTTCTTGAATTTTTGGCTCCTGATTTCGTTGAGGAACAGGGCTAAAATGATGGGTGCGGGGAAGCCCAGCGCCAGGCCGAGCACGTTGAGCACCAGCATGTTGCGCACGGAAATCCAGAACGTTTCAAACTGGAAGACCTGGCGGAAGTAGCGAAGGCCCACCCAATCGCTCTCCCAGATGCCCTTGAACATGTTATAATCCTTGAACGCGATCGCAAGGCCGGGCAGGGGCAGGTAATGGAACAGGAAGTAGTACGTAACCGGAAGCAGCAGCATCGCGTACAGCATCCAATGGGCACGCAGATAGCTTCTCGTGCTCTTGCGGGGAGACAAAGCCCCTTCGTTGATCGTGGAGGGCGCCTTCTTTCGGACGGCGCCCGGATTGATGTTCATCCTCGACAAGCCTCCCCAAACAAAAATGACGGTCTTGCATAAAATATGAACCTATTATATACTAAAGCTGAAGCGCGAAAATATAGATTATTCCTCTGAAAAATCTGTGTTTTCCGCCTTGTTTCCTCTGATTTAAATGACAGTGGGAATTAAAGTGACGACGGAAGCAAAAGGAGGTGCCAGATGCACTCCGTGGCCCTCGCCGTCCGGTGGCTAAAAAGATAGAATTTATGTGTGGGAAGGTGGTTACCCTGGAAATCAGCCGCCACAGCCATAGGCTGCCCGCGACGTTTACGCATGCGCACGCGAACACGTACGAGATCATGTATTGCCTTTGCGGCTCCTATGTCTTTCATTACGAAAAGCCGGATCACACCGTGGTGGACGGCTTCGTGCGAAGGCCCCAAACGATGATCTTCATCCCCAAGAACGTGCCGCACGGGCTGAGCGTGCTGCAGTACCCCTACGAGCGGTACTTCATTCAGTTTTCCGACCGCACCACGGACCGGGTGCTCAGCGATTCGATCTGCCAGACCATCTTTCGGGGCGGCGAGGACGATTCGGCGGACGCGCCCGTGCCGCGCTTTCTGGACGTTTCGTCCGCGGCGGAACAGATCGAAGCGATTTTGGAGGAGATGTACGACGTGCAGTTTTCGCTGGACTG
Source organism: Bacillota bacterium (assembly GCA_023402355.1). Lineage (GTDB taxonomy): Bacteria > Bacillota > Clostridia > Christensenellales > Aristaeellaceae > Beduinella. The sequence continues at coordinate 10,332 of JAEXCG010000078.1, forward strand.
GGAGGGCGACTGGAAGAGCGTGCACCAGAGCAGCCTCCTGGGGCGGCTCTTCAGCGAGCTGTACCGCGACTTCCGCAGCTTCTTCTGCCCCGTCGCCGCGCCCTATACGCAGCCCGTGCAGATGGTGAAGAACTACATGGACGAGCACTACGACCAGCCCATCACGATTCAGGCGCTCGCCGGCCAGTGCTTCATGAGCCCCAACTACCTGTCCAGGAGCTTTCACAGCCAGATCGGCATGAGCCCGCGCCAGTATCTGACCCGGCTTCGCGTCTCCATGGGCAAAAAGCTGCTGTGCTCCAGCCAGATGTCGATTCAGGAGATCGCGATGCGCACGGGCTTTGGGGACGTGAACTACTTCATTCAGCACTTCAAGGCGTGCTACGGCAAGACGCCCAAGCAGTACCGCAAGACCGTGATCGAGGAAGAAATACTGGACTGACGCAGACGCCCCGCGCCTCCCGGGAAGGGAGACGCGGGGCGTCTTTTGCGGTTGTCTGCGTTCGTCAGAGCCGGAAACCGGCCTCCGAGGGCAGCGCCCAAGCGCGGGCGCTCTGGATGAAGGCCTCCTCCAGGCCGCGGATGCCGAGGAACGTGTCGCCGTCCTCCTCGAAGGTGTAGCGCAGCTCCTCGCGCACCGAACGGATGGGCTGCTCCTGCACCATGCGCACGGCGCGGATGTGGGCGATGTCCGCCTCCACCCCGCAGACGGGCGCGCCGCCGTTTTTCACGCAGTCGAGCGCGTCGTAGAGCTTCTGCATGGGGTGGCCGGGGTCCACTGTGGTGTAGTCGACGCGGCTGCCGTCCTCAAGGACGGCCTTGAAGGAGGGCTGGTCGGAGTCGAACGTGACGGCGCCCTTCTCGAACTCGAAGACGCCGCAGGGGCCCAGGTCGGCTTTTAACGGATGGGCGGTGTAGTAGAGAATCTGCGCGCCCTCAGACGTGTGAAAGCGCAGGGCAGCGATGTCGTAGTTTTCGACGCGGGGGTTGCCGTGATAGAGCTCGGCCTCGACGCCGGTCACGTCGCAGGAAGCGCCAAGGCTCGGCCCCAGCAGGAAGGTCATCATCTGAAAGTTGTGCGCGCTGGCGTTGGTGAAGGGGCTGTCGAAGACCTCGCGCCCGTTTACGCTAATGCGCCCCGCCCAGTTGTTGCGCGCGTAGTACTTCGCGCCGCGGCGGAAGCAGTGGTAGACGCAGAGCCGACGGGGCGCTCCAAAGCGGCCCGCCAGGATGTCCCGCTTTAGCGCCAGCACGTCGCGCCTGTAGTCGAGCTGATAGCCCAGCGCCAGGAACCTGCCCGCGTCGCGGGCGGCCTTGTCCATGCGCTCCGCCTCCTCCAGGGTGAGGCAGAGGGGCTTTTCGCACAGCACGTTGCTCCCGTGGGCGAGGCAGGTCAGCGTCGTCTCCGTGTGGTAATGCACGGGCGAGACGATGATCGCAAGGTCTGCGCTGTCTTTGCGATAAAATTCCTCCGGCGTGCGGTAGACGGGAATGCCCCGCTCCCGGAGCACCGGAACCTTCTGCGCGATTTCGGCGTCCGTGTCGCAGACGCCCACGACGTCGGCCCCGGCGTCATGGCCGGTCAGTTCGCGGAGATAGACGCCGCCGTAGCCGCCGGCGCCGATTAAAAGAACGCGCGGTCTCATCGTCATGATCTTTCCCCCTTCTCATTGCTGTCTTCGCGGTACCTGCGCCACACGCGCTCAAACCAGAGATCCCGCTCCGGCACCGGGCGCGCAGGCCGCCGGACGCAAACGCCCCGGCAGGTTTCCAGCACGCCGGGCCCGTCGCTTTGAAGGCCGAAGAGCATCGCCGAGAGCACCTCGCGCTGGGTCAGCATCAGGTCGCGCAGGCGAAGCCGGTCCGCCAGCAGCGGGTCGTCCGGGTCCATGGGCGCAAAATCGCGCTCGATTTCCGAAAGCCGCGAAAGCAGGCGGCGGATGCCGTCCTCTTCCCGCGAAAAGGCGGCGTAGCGCGTCATGAGCGCCTGCAGCTCCGCCGTGAGCGCCGCCGGGT
>JAEXCG010000131.1 GCA_023402355.1 Bacillota bacterium
CTCCGCTCTTTTGCGGTATCATGCTCTCGTTGTATTTGCTTCATTTACAGTCTCAAATTACAACAAAAAGTGCGAGTTGGCTAGTACCTTCTCGCACTTTTTTCTTTTTTCTCTTTTGGGGCTTAGCCTGACAGCCCCTTCGTTTATGGAACCCATACCTGCGGGGCCTGTTCCGGCACGGACGGGCCGTCCGCGCGCGCGGGAGAAAAGAGCGTCAGGAACACGAGAAGCAAAACAGCGGCAAACCGGCGCATGGCAACCCCTCCTAAAATCAGATGTTGTTCGTTTGAACCTTTTCATTATATTAGACGCTGAATATGACGAGAAGGTTGCAGAAAAAAGGAAGAAATGTAATATTTCGGCTGCGTTTTGCGCGCCGACTCCGATCCTTCATGTAAAACCGCGTTTTACAATGCCTCTTTACCTGTAACGCGCATTTTACATTTGTGCGCATGCTGATTTTACGCGGGAAATGTATACTGATCGCGTACAAAGAACAAGACAAAGTGAAGCGGAAAGAAAGGATGACACTGAATATGAAGAAGTTTATTTCGGCGATGCTTGCCATCGCGCTGTGCGCTGCGAGCGCGATGGCCCTGGCGGCGGACGACATCACGGTGGTTTCCCGCGAGGGCGGCTCCGGCACGCGCGGCGCGTTCGTGGAGCTGATGGGCGTCGAGGTCAAGGGCGAGGACGGAACCAAGCGGGACATGACCACCGAGGAGGCGGTCATCGCCAACAGCACCGACGTGGTGATGCAAAACGTCGCCTCCGACAAGAACGCGATCGGCTACATCTCCCTGGGCAGCCTGAACGACACGGTCAAGGCGCTTACGATCGACGGCGCGGCCCCGAGCGTCGAGACCATCAAGGACGGCAGCTATAAGGTCTCCCGCCCCTTCTACATCGCCACCCAGGGCGAGGTCAGCGAGGTGACGAAGGACTTCATCTCCTTCATCCTGAGCGCCGAGGGGCAGGCGGTCGTCGGCGGCAGCTACATCAAGGTGGACGACGCGGCCCCGGCCTACGCGGGCACGAAGCCGGAGGGCAAGGTCGTGATCGCCGGTTCCTCCTCCGTCACCCCGGTGATGGAGAAGCTGGCCGAGGCCTACAAGGCGGTCAACGACAAGGCGACCCTCGAAATTCAGATGAGCGATTCCACCGCCGGCATGACGGGCGCGATGGACGGCACCTGCGACATCGGCATGGCCAGCCGCGAGCTGAAGGAATCCGAGGCGGCGGCGCTCACCGGCACGGTCATCGCCATGGACGGCATCGCGGTCATCGTGAACAACGAAAACGCGGTGGACGGCCTCACCGGCGAGCAGGTGAAGGGCATCTACACCGGCGAGATCACGAGCTGGGCGGACGTGAAGTAAAACCCTGAAAGCCGCAGGATGCCGGGGAGAACCCCCGGCATCCTTTGGGCGCGTTGGAGGACTGCGATGAAACAATACAAAGAAGGTCTGATGCGCGGCGTGTTCGCGCTTTGCGCGATCACCTCCATTCTGGCGGTGGCGCTGATCTGCCTTTTCCTGTTCGCAAACGGCATCCCCGCCATCGGCAGGATCGGGCCGCTGTCGTTCCTGCTGGGCAGGCAGTGGGCGCCGACGGACGTGCCGCCCGCGTTCGGCATCCTGCCGATGATCCTGGGCAGCGTGTACGTGACGGCGGGGGCGATCCTGATCGGCGTGCCGGTCGGGCTGCTCACGGCGGTCTTCATGGCGCGCTATTGCCCGGCGGGCCTGTACCGGCTGCTCAAGCCCGCGCTTTCGCTGATGGCGGGCATCCCCTCGATCGTCTACGGCTTTTTCGGCATGGTGTTTATCGTGCCCATGGTGCGCTCGCTCTTCGGCGGCAACGGCAACAGCATCCTTTCCGCCTCCATCTTACTGGGCCTCATGATCCTGCCGACCGTCACGGGCATCAGCGAGAGCGCCATTCGCGCGGTGCCAGCGCCCTATTACGAGGGCGCGCTGGCCCTGGGGGCGACGCACGAGCGCGCGGTCTTCTTCGTGGAGCTGCCATCGGCGCGCTCCGGCATCCTCGCGGCCGTCGTGCTGGGCATCGGCCGCGCCATCGGGGAGACGATGGCCGTCATCATGGTCGCGGGCAACCAGGCGCGCATGCCCAAGGGCATCTTAAAGGGCGTGCGCACGCTGACCGCGAACATCGTGATGGAGATGGGCTACGCGGCGGAGCTGCACCGGGAGGCGCTGATCGCCACGGGCGTGGTGCTCTTCGTGTTCATCCTGCTCATCAACCTCTCGTGCGGCGCGCTCAGAAGGGGGAAGGACGCATGACAGGACGGGGAATCAACAGGCAGACCCTTGCGCAGAAGGCGAGGGCCTACGCGCGCAGCCCGCTCTCCCTCGCGCTGCTGCTGCTGGTGCTGCTGGCTGCCGCGGCGACGTTTTTTGCGCTGCTGTTCCTGATCGGCTACATCCTGATAAAGGGCATTCCGAACCTGACGCCCTCGCTGTTTGCGCTCGAATACAACAGCGAGAACGTCTCCATGCTGCCCGCGATCCTCACCACCCTCATGATGACGGGGCTTTCGCTGCTGATCGCCGTGCCGCTGGGCGTGTTTTCGGCGGTGTACCTCGTGGAGTACGCGCGGCGCGGCAGCAAGCTGGTAAAGGCCGTGCGCATGACGGCGGAGACGCTGGCGGGCATCCCCTCGATCGTGTTCGGCCTGTTCGGCATGCTGTTCTTCGTGACGTATCTCAAGTGGAACTACTCGCTGCTGGCGGGCGCGATGACGCTTGCGATCATGGTGCTGCCCGCGATCATGCGCACCACCGAGGAGGCGATGCTCGCCGTGCCGGACCTGTACCGGGAGGCCAGCTTCGGCCTGGGCGCGGGCAGGCTGCGCACGGTATTTCGCATCGTGCTGCCCAGCGCCATGCCGGGCATCGCGGCGGGCGTGATTCTGGCGGTGGGGCGCATCGTGGGCGAGACGGCGGCGCTGATCTACACCGCGGGCACGGTCGCCAAGGTGCCGGAAAACCTGTTTGCCTCCGGCCGCACGCTGGCGGTACACATGTACTCGCTCTCGCGCGAGGGGCTGCACACCGGGGAGGCCTACGCCACGGCGGTGGTGCTGCTGGTCGTGGTGCTGCTGATCGACGGCCTGTCGGCGCTGATCGCCCGCAGGTGGACGAGGGAGAACTGAAGAGATGGATACATTTGCGATTGAAAAGCTGAACCTCTATTACGGCGACTTTCACGCGCTCAAGGACGTGTCGATGCGCATCGGGAAAGGCGAAATCACGGCCTTTATCGGCCCCTCGGGCTGCGGCAAGTCCACGTTGCTCAAGTCGCTCAACCGCATGAACGACCTGGTGGAGGGCTGCCGCATCGAGGGCAGCGTGCGGCTGTGCGGCGAGGACATCTACGGCGACATGGACGTGAACCTGCTCAGGCGGCGCGTGGGCATGGTGTTTCAAAAGCCGAACCCCTTCCCGATGAGCGTGTACGACAACGTCGCCTACGGCCCGCGCACGCACGGCGTCACGGCGCGGGCGCGGCTGGACGAGATCGTGGAAAGGAGCCTGCGCAGCGCCGCGATCTGGGATGAGCTCAAGGATCGGTTAAAGAAGAGCGCGTTGGGCCTGTCCGGCGGGCAGCAGCAGCGCCTTTGCATCGCCCGCGCGCTGGCGGTGGAGCCGGAGGTGCTGCTGATGGACGAGCCGACCAGCGCGCTGGACCCGATCTCCACCACGAAGATCGAGGAGCTGGCGCAGACGCTGAAGGAGCGCTACACCATCGTCATCGTCACGCACAACATGCAGCAGGCCACGCGCATCTCGGACAAGACGGCGTTCTTCCTGCTGGGCGAGGTCGTGGAGTTCGGCGCGACGGAGCAGCTCTTTTCCATGCCGCGCGACAAGCGCACGGAGGATTACATCACGGGGAGGTTCGGATAAGATGCGCATTCGCTTTGACGACCAGCTCGAGCGGCTCAGCGACCTTTTGATGGAGATGGGCGGGCTGATCGAGCGCGCAATCGACGGCGCGCTGATGGCGCTGGAAAAGCGCGACGTGGAAAAAGCGCGCGCCGTCACAAAAAATGACGAGGAAATCAACCGGATGGAGCAGGAAATCGAAAGCCTGTGCTTGAAACTCCTGTTGCAGCAGCAGCCCGTGGCGCGGGACCTGCGCTTCATCTCCGCGGCGCTCAAGATGATCACGGACATGGAGCGCATCGGCGACCAGGCGGCGGACATCTGCGAAATCGTGGTGCTGCTGGCGCGGGAGGGCGCGCAGGCGACGCCCGTGCACATCACGCAGATGGCGCGCGCGACGATCCGCATGGTGACGGACAGCCTGGACGCCTTCGTGCGAAGGGACGGGGAACTGGCGCGCGCGGTCGTGCTTGCGGACGACGAGGTGGACGCGCTCTTCGGCGCGGCGCGGGCCGACCTGATCGAGCGCATCCGCGAGCGGCGCGAAAGCGCCGAGGAGGCGATCGACCTGATGATGATCGCCAAGTATTTGGAGCGCATCGGCGACCACGCGACGAATATCGCGGAATGGGTGGTGTATTCCATTACCGGCATCCATTCGGCAGGCGGCGGGGCAGGCGGCTGAAAACGGGCACATTGCGTTGTCAGCTGCGCGCGCGCATTCGGTTGCGTATTGATATACGCGCCCTCATGCGCGCGCTTGCTTCCTAGCACTGCACCCGTTTTGAGCCGCCTGCCCTTCGGGTTAGAAGAGGGGACGGAAGCCTGCCTCGCCTTGGGGCGAGGGACGGGGGCGCGGGGAGCGTGGCGTTGATTGAGTTGCCTGCCCCGCCGGTTTAGAAGAGTGGACGAAGGCCTGCCTCGCCTTGGGGCGAGGGACGGGTTGACGCGGGGAGCGTGGCGTTGATTGAGCCGCCTGCCCTTCGGTTTAGAAGAGGGGACGGAAGCCTGCCTCGCCTTGGGGCGAGGGACGGGGCGGCGGTATAAGTGGCTGTCTCTCCGCCGTGAGGCGAGATGGGATTGTCAAGGGGCTTGCCCCTTGACTGGGAGGTTTGGAGGGCAAGGCCCTCCAAAAGGAGGGAACGGCATGCCTACGGTTTACTGCGTCGAGGACGACGCGAGCATTCGCGAGCTGGTGCTTTACGCGCTTTCCGCGGGCGGGTTTGAAGCGCGCGGCTTTGAGGACGGCGCCTCCATGCGCGCGGCGCTGGAAAAGGAGACGCCCGACCTGCTGCTGCTGGACATCATGCTGCCGGACGAGGACGGGCTGAGCATCCTTTCGCGCCTGCGGGCGGCTGCCAGAACGCAGCGCCTGCCGGTCATCATGCTGACGGCCAAGGGCTCGGAATACGACAAGGTCAAAGGGCTGGACGCGGGCGCGGACGACTACGTGACCAAGCCCTTCGGCGTGATGGAGCTGCTCTCGCGCGTGCGCGCGGTGCTGCGCCGCGCGGGCGTGGAAGAGCGTCCGGAGCGCCTGAGCCTGGGGGCCATCGTGATGGACACCGCGGCGCACACCGTCACGGCGGACGGCGCGGAGGTCACGCTCACCCATAAGGAGTACGAGCTGCTGCTGACATTGATGCAGAACGCGGGGCACGTGCTCTCGCGCGAGCAGCTCATGCAGAAGGTCTGGGGCTACGACTTCGAGGGCGAGAGCCGCACGGTGGACGTGCACGTGAAGACCCTGCGCCAGAAGCTGGGCGCGGGGGGCGCGCAGATCAAGACGGTGCGCGGCGCGGGCTATAAGCTGGAGGAGCGGGGATGAAAAAGAGGCTGTACGCGCGCATGTGCGCGCTCTCGCTTTTCATGACGCTCCTGACGGCGGTGCTGCTGCTTGGCACCGTCTATCCTTTTTTTCAGGACCGCGTCCACGCGGAAATGCGCGCGGAGACGGACACGCTCGCCGTCGGCCTTGCGCAGGCGGCGGACGAAAACGCTTACCTTGAGGCCCTGCGCGGCGGCGGCGCGCGCGTGACGCTGCTCTCCCCGGCGGGCGAGGTGCTCTTCGACACGGACGCGGACGCCGCCAAGATGGAGAATCATCAGGACCGGCCGGAGGTCGCGCAGGCGCTGCAAAAGGGCGGCGGCGAGGACATGCGCCGCTCGCGGACGCTCATGGAAAACATGTATTACAGCGCGCTCCGCCTGCCGGACGGGCGCGTGCTGCGCCTTGCGCGCCCGGCGGCCAGCGCCGCCGCCACGCTCGTGCAGGGGCTGCCCGTCATCCTGCTGGTGCTGCTGCTGTGCGTGGCGGCAAGCTTGCTGCTCTCCGGCCGCTTCACCCGCAGCGTGCTCGCCCCGCTGGACCGTATCGACATGGACCATCCGGAGGAAAGCGTCTGCTTTGAGGAGCTGCAGCCCTTCGTGCGCCGCATCGCGCACCAGCAGGAGCAGCTCGCGGAGAAGCTGACCGACCTGGCCGCCCAGCGCGACCGCATCGCCTCCATCACCAGCCACATGCGCGAGGGGCTCGTGTTCGTGGACGCCACGGGCGCGGCGGTCATGGTGAACGAAAGCGCGCTCGACCTGCTCGGCGCGCGCGGCACCGACTGGCAGGGCGCGCACTTCGTGCGCATCTCCCGCTCCATCGCCCTGCGCGAGGCGCTGGAGGCGGCGCTGCACGGCGAGAGCGTGGAGGGCGACGTCGACCTCGCCGGCCGCACCTATCGCTTCGTCGCGAGCCCGGTGTACGAGGAGAGCGCGGCGGGCGGGGCGATCCTGCTGCTCAGCGACGTGACCGAGCGGCGGAGGGCAGAGCGCATGCGCCGGGAGTTCACGGCCAACGTCTCCCACGAGCTGCGCTCGCCGCTCACCAGCATTTCCGGCTTTGCGGAGATGATGGCCTGCGGCATGGTGCGCGAGGGCGACATGAAGGAATGCGCCGCCCGCATCAAGCAGGAGGCGGACCGCATGGTGACGCTTATCGGCGATATCCTGCGCCTGTCGCAGCTCGACGAGCTGCGGCCCGATTCCTTCACCGAGCCCGTGGCGCTGCTGGACGTCGTCCGCGAGGTGGCGGCGCGGCTTCAGCCGCAGGCCGACGCGCGGGGAATCGCACTTCGCGTCAGCGGCGAACCGTGCTGCGTGCGCGGGGACAAGGTGATGCTGGAGGAGCTCGCGCAGAACCTGTGCGACAACGCGGTCAAGTACAACCACGACGGCGGCCTCGTGGAGATGACGCTGCACGCGGAGGGAGCGCAGGCGGTGCTTTGCGTGCGCGATACGGGCATCGGCATCCCGCGCGAGCACCAATCGCGCGTGTTCGAGCGCTTCTACCGCGTGGACAAGAGCCGATCCAAGAAGACGGGCGGCACCGGCCTGGGTCTGTCCATCGTGCGCCACGTGGCCGAGGCGCACGGCGGCAGCGTGCGCATGACCAGCGCGGAGGGCGAGGGCACGACGTTTGAGGTGAGGCTGCCGCTCCTGCGGCAGGCGTGAGGGCGCGGTTTTCCCATGAGACATGTCGGGTTGTGCGGCGGTCAGCTGCCGCACAGCCTGATTTTTTTGCCCGTATGCACGCCGGGCGTTCGCATCTGCCGCGCCTCCATCCGACTGGCGGAGCGGTAACGGCGCGGAAAGTCCGGGTTGAAGGATACGGCGCTCAGGGTGATGACGCGGCCTTCGCGCAGGTCCTCGTTCCAAAGCTCGTCCTCGGTGACGAAGGAGTGGCAGCAGTTCCCGACCACCCCGAGTTCGATGACCACACGGTTGCATTTGCCGTAGCTGTTGTGCATGCAGCAATAACAGCCGCAGTGACTGACGGTTGGCATGAGTTGGCTCCCCTTTCAAAAATTTTTGGATATCAATAGATATCTTATGACATTATATCACCGTAAATGAGATCATAATAGGCCTACATTCTGAATGTAGGTGATTTGTTTATGAAGAAGGAGACGAAGGACTATCCGCTAAGGCTGGATAGAAAGACGATGTTTAAGCTCCACTATATTGCACAGAGCGAAGACCGTCCTATCAGTCGCGAACTGACTCGTCTCGTCCGCAAGAGAATTGCGGAGTTCGAGGCGGAACACGGCGTCATTGAGACGCCCTTTGACGACGCCGAAGAAAAGTGAGCGGCGCCGGGAATTCGCCCGGTTCCATAAAACCGCATAAACCACTTTGGCTGTCCGAGGAATCGGACGGCCTTTTTGTTCGCCCAGGGTGCCGGACGGAGGGTGAGGCGCAAGGCCTACGGCGGGCCGACGGCCCTGCGCAGCCCGATTTCTGAACGGTAAATTTATAAAGTTTTCTCCCGTTTTCCCTTGACAAAGGCGGGTTTTCGGATTATACTGAACTCAAAAGTGAGAATGATTCTCACAAATGAAAAGACAAGCGCCCGTCACGAGCGCGGAAAGAAAGAGGGATTTGATTATGGAACTGAAGGGCAGCAAGACGTATGAGAACCTGCAGACCGCGTTCGCGGGCGAGAGCCAGGCGCACACCAAATATCAGTACTACGCCTCCAAGGCGCGCAAGGACGGCTACGAGCAGATTGCGGATCTGTTCATGGAGACCTCGCACAACGAGAAGGAGCACGCGAAGATCTGGTTCAAGCTGCTGCACGACGGCGTGCCCTCCACGCCGGAAAACCTGCTGGACGCGGCGCAGGGCGAGAACTACGAGTGGACCGACATGTACGACGGCTTCGCCAAGACCGCGAAGGAAGAGGGCTTCGCCCACATCGCCTTCCTGTTCGAGCAGGTCGGCAAGATCGAGAAGGAGCACGAGGAGCGCTATCGCAAGCTGCTCTCCAACGTGAAGGACGGCGTCGTCTTCTCCCGCGATGGGGATCAGATCTGGCAGTGCGCCAACTGCGGCCACATCGTCGTGGGCAAGAAGGCGCCGGAGGTTTGCCCGGTCTGCTCGCACCCGCAGTCCTACTTCCAGATTCTCGCGAAGAACTATTGATTCGGATCGCCCGGCGGCCGGCCCGCCGGGCGGCTTTGTCTTTCCGGCTTTTCCGCAAGCCCCCGCACCCCCTGCCGATCGCCGCATACGGTGAATGGAGGGGGTGTTTCTGTTGCATATTTTATCGGTGTTGCTGCTGGGCGTGGCCACCAATCTGGATAATTTCATCATCGGCATGGGCCTCGGCTTCCAGGGCAAGCGCATCGGCCCCGCGCAAAACGGCGTCATCGCAGCGCTCTCGGCCGCGGCGGCGTTCGTCTGCTGCTACGTATCGTCCCTGTGCGCCGCGCTGGGCCGCATTCCGAACCTGTTGGGCGGCGTGCTGCTCATCCTGCTGGGCGCCGGGCCGCTGATGATTCACAGGAAGCCGCACGCGCAGGAGGAGGGCTGTCCGGCCAAACCCGGCGGGCCGGGGGCGCTCTCCTGGCGGGAGACGCTGGTGCTCGGCCTCGCGCTCGCGGCCAACTGCCTGGCGACGGCGTTCGCGGCGGGCATGACGGGCCTGGGCCCCGTGCCCATCGCCCTGGTGACGGGCGGCTTCAGCCTGCTCTGCGTCGGGCTGGGGAACCGGCTCGGGCGCAGGGGAAGCCGCCTTGTCTCCGGCCCCTGGCTGGAGCGGGCGGCGGCAGTGCTGCTGATCCTCATCGGCATCTGGGAAATCGGCGTGTAAATTTCGGAAATAGGATTGCCCGGCTCGCGGGCGTTATGGTATAATGGCGTCAAATTTTATGAGCACATGCGGCTGCGCTGCCGCCGGGTAGCGCGACGGAAGCATTCGGGTTCACGCCTTTAGGCCTCGTAGGCGTGATACACCGGATGCTTTTTTGGGCTTTAGGAGGACAAACAATGAACGATCGTCAAAAATTCGCGCGCTACGTATCCCAGCAGATCTTCGGCATGCTGGGCCTTTCGTGTTACATCCTGGCGGATACCTTCTTTATCTCCGCGGGGCTGGGCACCTCCGGCCTCGCGTCCCTGAACCTGGCGATCTCCGTGTACAGCGTCATAAACGGCGTCGGCCTGATGGTCGGCATCGGCGGGGCGACGCGCTACGCCGTCTTCCGGGCGCAGGGGGACGCGCGGCGGGCGAACCGCGCCTTCACGGATGCGCTGTGCCTGGGGATGCTGGCCGCGGCGCTGTTTGCCGCGCTGGGGCTCCTCGGCGTGGGGCCGCTTTGCCGCGCGCTGGGTACCGACGCGCAGACGCACGCGATGACCCGCGTGTACCTGCAAACGATCCTGCTCTTCGCCCCCTGCTTTATCCTGAACAACCTGCTGCTCGCCTTCGTCCGCAACGACGGCGCGCCCCGTCTGGCGATGGCGGCCATGCTCGCGGGCAGCTTTTCCAACATCCTGCTCGACTACCTGTTCATCTTCCCGCTGCGCATGGGCATGTTCGGCGCGGCCTTCGCGACGGGCCTCGCGCCTGTCGTCAGCATGGCGGTGCTGAGCCCGTACATCCTTCGGGGCGGCTGCGGCTTCCGGCCGGCTGCCTGCGGCGTAAGCGCGCGGCGCATGGCGGGCGTCGCCGTTCCGGGGCTGGCCGCGCTGGTCATGGAGGTTTCCACCGGCCTTTTGCTGATGGTCTCCAACCGCGTCATCCTGGCGCTTTCGGGCACGGTGGGGGTCGCGGCCTACGGCGTGGTGGCGAACCTCGCGCTGGTGGCGACGGCGCTCTTTTCCGGGCTGGCGCAGGGCATTCAGCCGCTGGTGAGCGAGCGCTGCGGCCTTGGCGACGAGGCGGGCATGCGGGACGTACTGAAAAGAGCGCTGCGCGTCGCCCTGCTGCTGGCCTCGGGGCTGTATGCCGCGGTCTTCCTGCTGGCGGACCCGATGACCGCCGCGTTTAACGGGGAGGGAAACGAGGCGCTGCGCGCGCTCGCCGTGCCGGGCCTGCGCATCTACTTTGCGGGTTTTCTATTCGCGGGTGTGAACGTCGTGCTGGCCTCCTTTTTCAGCGCGGGCGGGCGAGAGCGCGCGGGCTTCGCCCTGTCCCTCGTGCGCGGGTGCGCCGCGCCGCTGCCCGCCGTGGCTTTGCTGGGGGCGTGGCTGGGCATGAACGGCGTGTGGCTCGCCTTCCCCTGCGCGGAGCTGGCGACGCTTTTTCTGGCGCTGCGCATGGCGCGCCGGGCGGGATGAGGCGGCGCCGGCGCTCTTTTCGACATTTTTGCGTTTGAGCGGCATGCTTGTGGGGGGCTCGTTCGTCTAATAAGATGTAATGACGAATCCCGGACGGGCGGAATGCTTCGCATTTCGCGGGTAAACATGGTATAATGAGCGAATAGGACGCGCGGGCGCGCGCCTAGAGTACTCCTGGAAGGGAGCGATACGCTCTGTCGGAAGCATGGTATGAAATCGCCTCTCTAAGCATGCGATATGTGTTTATCTTTCTCGCCTTTATGGTTGTATATAGGGCCCTCAACTGGATTCTCCGCGACTACCACCTTCGGCGGCAGGTGATGCAGAAGCTGCCGGACGCAGGATACATCGGCGCCTTTTACGTGATGAGCGGCGAGAGCCGCAGGATGGAAGCGGGCGACGAGATCAACCTGCCCTGCGAGGGGACGCTCGGCAGCGCGCGCGCGTGCGACGTGTGCGTGCACCATCACAGCGTGCCCGCAAAAGCGGCGATTTTTTGGCTGGAAAAAGATGGGCTTCACATGGTGCCGGCCGACCCGGAGGGATTTCTCGCGGACGGCACGCACGTGGGTTCCGGCGACGAGGCGGTGCTGCTGCACGGCGCGTCGGTCTGCGTGGGCGATGTGCTCTTGCAGCTTCGGCTGTTCTCGGGCGTGGAGCTGCTGGGCGCCATGGACGCGGACGGCGAGCCCTACGTGACGCCGGAGGCGCGCAGGCGCGCGAGCCGGGGCAAAAAGCCGCCTGTGAAAGCCGCCGGGCGCAGGCGCCGCCAGGCGGAGGAACCGGAGGAAACGGCGCTCCGCGATCTGGAGGCCGACCGGGCGCAGGAAAAACCCAAGCGCGCGCGCCAGACGGTTTCCAAAAAGCCGCAGGAAAAGGCGGCGAAGGGCCAGGAAGCGGCGCGCAAGCCCCGGGCGCGGGCGAAGGGCGCGCCCGCGCAGGTCAAGGCCGTCTCGCCCGAGGGGGCGAAGGCCCTTCGGCGAAAGCGCAAGAACGGCGCGCCGGACGACAACCCCATCTACGGGGGAAACGACGATGACGAGTAAGAGAGGGAGGGGATGCCCGTGAAGAAGCGGCCGGTCAAGACGCCGATTCGTTCGCTGGTTGCGGCGATCATGCTCTTTGAAATCCTCGCCTTTCTGCTCATCGCCATGCACCCGGACAGGCAGGATACGGAAATGCTGCAGGCGATCTCGCTCGCGCTGTACATGCCCGCGCTCTGCTGGTTTTCCACGATGATTCTGCCGAAATTTCTGCCCGCCGACCGGCTGCTGATGGCGCTGATGAACTTTCTTTGCGGCGTCGGCGTCGTGATCCTGTACAGCATGCTGCCGGAGAAGGGCACGAAGCAGGCGATGTTCTACGGACTGGGCCTGATGGTCATGGTCGTGTGCATCCTGGTCGTGCGCATCATCCGTTCGTGGCGGATGCTCTGCTGGCTCATCATCCCCGCGGGGCTGGGGCTGCTGCTGCTGCCGCTGCTCTTCGGCTCCTGGCAGGACGGCGCGAAGAACTGGGTTTCCGTGCCTTTTCTGGGCTCCTTTCAGCCCTCGGAGGTCGTCAAGCTCATGCTGCTCGTCGTGCTGGCCTACTTCTTCAGCGCGCACCGAACGCTGCTTCAGATGACGCCCGCCATCATCTTCACCGGCGGCTGCCTCGGGCTGCTGATGCTTCAGCGCGACCTGGGCACGGCGCTGATGTACTACTTTACCGCCATCATCCTGTTCTACGCGGCCTCCGGCAACGTGCCGCTCACCGTGGTGGGCCTCGGCGGCGGCGCGGGCGCGGCGGTGGTGGGCTACAACATGTTCGCCCACGTCAAGGTGCGCGTGGCCATGTGGCGCAACCCCTGGTCGGACGCGCTGGGCAAGGGCTATCAGATCATTCAGGCGCTGCTGGCGATCGGCTCCGGCGGGCTGGTGGGCGTGGGCCTCGGCCTCGGCCAGCCGCGCGTGATTCCCGCCTATTATACGGACTTCGTGTTCGCGGTCATCTGCGAGCAGTTCGGCATCCTCTTTGGCATCTGCGTCGTGGCGGTGTACGTGGTCATCATCGTGCGCGGCATCTCGCTGGCGCTGCGCGCGCGGCGCTCGTTCCTGGCGCTGCTGGCGCTGGGCTGCACGTCGCTTCTGGGCGTGCAGACGTTCGTCATCATCGGCGGCGTCATCAAGCTGATCCCCCTCACCGGCATCACGATGCCCTTCATCAGCTACGGCGGCACCTCGATGCTCTCCTGCATGGGTCTGATGGGCTTTTTGCAGGGCATCTCCTCGCGCGTGCGCGAGGACTTGGAGCAGGACATCGAGATGGCCGGCGCGCGGGAGGGGGCGGGGGTTTCATGAAAGAACTTCGCCGTCACATTCGCCTCGTCGCGCTGGCGCTGCTCAGCCTCTTCGCGGTATGGATGCTCTACTTTTGCTATTCGACCTACTTTTACGGCGGGCGCTGGTTCGCCAACCCCTACAACACGCGCATCAGCTCCAAGAAACAGACGGTCATCGCGGGCACCGTGACCGATACGGCGGGCACGGTGCTGGCCTACACGGATGCATCCGGCAACCGGCGCTACGCGGACCGGGAGGCTACGCGCCGCGCGGTGTCGCACGTGGTGGGCGACGACAGCGCAAAGGTCGCCAACGGCGTGGAGACGTTCCACGCCCAGTACCTGCTGGGCTTCAACTCCAACGTGCTGGAGCGGCTGCTGGACGTCGTCAAGGGCCAGCAGCAGCACGGCGACGACGTGCAGCTCACCGTCAGCGCGGAGCTGTCCGAGACCATCTCCAAGGCGTTCCCCAAGGGGCGGCTGGGGGCGGCGGTCGTGCTCAACTACAAGACGGGCGACATCCTCGCGATGGTGTCCAAGGGCGACTTCGACCCGGAGAACATGGACGAGGCGCTGTCTGACGAGGCGGCGGGCGCGCTGGTCAACCGCGCGACGCAGGGGCTCTACCCGCCGGGCTCGGTCTTCAAGATCGTGACGCTGGCCTCGGCCCTTACGGCGATGCCGGACGTGGCCGGGCGCACGTTTAACTGCACGGGCCAGCTTCAGGTGGACAAGTCGGTCGTCACCGACGCGGGCATGGCGGTGCACGGCGAGCAGACGCTCGTGCAGGCCTTCTCCAATAGCTGCAACAACATCTTCGCCGCGCTGACGCTCGATCTGGGCTACCAGACGCTGGGCCTCACGGCGCAGGGCATGGGTTTTAACGACAACTTCCTCTTCCGCGACCTGGTGGTGTACAACTCCAGCTACCCCATCGACGACAAGAGCCTGGACGACCTCGCCTGGTCGGGCGTCGGCCAGGGCCGCGTGCTGGTGACGCCGCTGCACATGGCGATGATCGCGGGCGCGGTGGCCAACGGCGGCTCCATGATGGAGCCCCGGCTGCTGAAGGCGATCGTCACCCCGCAGGGGCAGACCCGCAAGCTCGCGGGCAGCCGGGTATACGCTAAGGCCATGAGCGAGGAGGTCGCCGACAAGATCGCGGACTACATGGTGTCCACCGTGCGCGGCGGCACCGCAAGGCGGGCGGCGATCGACGGCTACCGCGTGGGCGGCAAGACCGGCAGCGCGGAAGCTTCGGACGACAAGACGATCGACACGCACGCGTGGTACGTCGGCTTCATCCAGGACGACGACCATCCGCTGGCCGTCGCGGTGGTGGTGGAGTTCGGCGGCTCCGGCGGCCAGGTGGCCGCGCCGCTGGCCAAGAAGGCGCTGCAAAAGGCGCTCGAGCTCGGATTCTGAGCCCAAAGGGCTTTGCATCATACGAGACCAAAAGGAGGTTTATCTTATGAAGAAGTTTCTGGCAATGCTCATGGCGCTGTGCCTGCTGATTCCGGCGGGCGCGATGGCGGACGGGTTGACGGTGTCCACGACGTCGCCGTTCTCCGATTACGATTTCGCCGCGCAGATTTACGTGGACGCGCTGGCCGCCTGGGAGCAGGAATCGGGGAACATGGTGGAGGACTCCTCCGCGCTGCCCGACGAAAACTGGATGTCCACGGTGAAGGAGGGGCTGACCGGCGGCACGCTGGACGTGCTCTTCTACCCCACCAGCAGCTTCACGGACGAAATGGCGGCGCAGTTCGTGCCCACGGCCGAGATCGCCGCGAAGTACCCCGAGCTCACGCTGCGCGCGCCGGACAGCCTGCGTCAGTCGGACGGGAACGTATACGCCCTGCCGCTGCGCTACACCTGGGTCGCGCTGTACGTCAACGCGGACCTGTTCGAGAGCAACGGCGTGGCGCTGCCCACGACCTGGCAGCAGCTGATGGACGCGGTGGCGAAGTTTAAGGCGCTGGGCCTGACCCCGATTTCCAACGCGCTGAGCGACTGGCCGCACGACCTGGTGGACAGCGTGGTGCTCTCCGCCGGCGCGCCGCAGGATCATAACGCCGACCCGAAGCAGGGCGTTCCCGCCTCCTACGCGCGCGGCATGGACATGCTAAAGGAGCTGTATAACGCCGGCGCGTTCGGCGCGGATGCCCTGACGGTCGCGGACGACGAGGCCTCCCGCCGCTTCATCGAGCACGAGGCCGCGATGCGCGTGGACGGTGAATGGCTGGGCGCGTCGCTGCCCACGGAGCAGATGGACCAGACGATCGTGATCGCGCTGCCCGCCTACGGCGAGGGCGCAGTAGAGGGCGCGCTGGTCGGCGGCGCCACCATCGGCTGCTACATCACCCGCGCCGCGTGGAACGACGACGCGCGCCGCGAGGCGGCGGTCTCGCTGGTGAAGGCCTTGCTCACCGGCGAGAACAGCGAAAAGCTGGCCTACTCCTTCTCCGGCAAGCTGCTGGAGAGCGCCAAGACCCTGACCCAGGGCGCGCCCACCTTCGTGCGCTCGCTGATGGACGTGGGCGGCGAGGGCTTCTACACCTGGATGGCGGAGCTGCCGGACATCCTCAACGGCAGCGCGGACGTGAACAGCGTGCTAAGCAGCGCGTTCTAAGCGAAAGAAATAGAAATCCGCAGGGCCGATGCGTTCGGTCCTGCGGATTTTTGCGGTCAACCTCGGAAGCGTAAGACGGCGCTTCACGCCCCGAACCCCACCCACGCGCACAAAAGCGCGAGCGCGACGGCGCACAGCACGTCGCTGGGGTAGTGCATGCCGGTCAGCACGCGCGAGGCGCAGACGAAGGCGGCGAGGGGGAGGGCGATAAGGCCCAGCGTCGGGGAGGCGTAGGCCAGCGCGCAGGCGATGATCGCCGCGCAGGCCGCGTGCCTGCTGGGCAGGCTCTTGCCCTTGCCGGGCTTGTGGGGCAGCAGCGGCCGGAAGCCCAGCGCGTCATAGGGGCGCGGGCGGTTGATGGCCGCGCGCAGCGCGCTGGAAAGGGCGAAGACGACCGCGGGCACACCGATGACGCGCACCGCGATCGCGGGCCGCGCGAACATCGCGTAAAGGCAGAGCCCCGCGTACAGAAAGGCCAGCAGGTACGGCGCATACCGGAAGCAGAAGACCCAGGCGGCTTTGCGCGGGCCCTCGAAACGGGCGATTATCGCTTCGTAGCGTTGCTTGGTCATGTGGGCGCCTCCCCGAATGGAATGCCCTCATCATAGCACAAAACGGCGCGTTATGCTATAATATCAAAAAACGCACGCGGAATGGATGGACGAAATGAAGGCGGCAATCTTTGACATGGACGGAACGGTGCTCGACTCGATGGAGCAGTGGCGTTCGCTCAGCGTCCTTTTTTTAGAAAAGCGGGGCATCGAGGTGCCTGGCGAGCTGCGCGAGGCGCTTCGGCAGATGAGCGGCGTCATGGCCGCCAAGCTGTACGCCAAGCGCTTTGGCCTCAAGGTGAACACGCAGGCGATCATGGACGAGTACCTTTCGCACATGGAGTACTGCTATTTGCACGAAATCGGGCTCAAGCCCGGCATCCGGGATTACCTGGAGCGGCTGAAGGCGCAGAACGTGCCCTGCTGCATCGCGACGGCGACCCCGCAGGAGCTGGCCGTCCGCGCGCTGGACCGGCACGGCCTCACGCCCTACTTCCGGTTCGTGGTGGGCACCAAGGAGGAGCGGCGCGGCAAGGACGACCCGGTGTTCTTCGAGCTGACGGCCTCGCGCCTCGGGGTGACGGCGGCGGAGTGCACGGTCTTTGAGGACGCGCTGTACGCCATGCAGGGCGCGAAAAAAGCGGGCTGCCGGGTGATCGGCGTCGAGGACGGCACCAACCTTGCAGACCGCGAGGAGATGATACGGCTCTGCGACCGCGTGATCGCGGACTACGCCGAGCTGTAGGATAGCGCCTGGAACGGCGCCTTCCCGCAGAAAAGCCGGTCCCGGAACGATCCTTCCGGGGCCGAAGGATCAATCCGGGACGAAGCTATCGTCTTCGCTCGCGCATTCGGCGCAAAGACAGCCCTGCCGCGACGCGCAGGCGTTGCACACGTAAGCGCCGCAGTGCGGGCAGGTGCGCATCTCGCGCGCGTCGTACGGCGCGCCGCAGTCGGCGCAAAGGACTTTGCTCATAGGTCTAGGCCTCCCTCTTCAATCTGCGTGGGCCCCACAGGGCCTGTACACGCATAGTATGTACGCGGGCGGCAGGAATATGCCGGCCTTTCCCGAAACGGAGGATGCATATGCCCTTTTCACAGCAGACGATCGACTTCCTGATCGAAAACAGACTTCGCGACAGCCGCGCCTGGTTCGCGGAGAACCACGAGCGGTATCAGCGGTTCGTCATAGGGCCCCTGCGCGAGCTGGTCGTGCGGCTCACCCCCTGCATGCTGGCCATCGACGCGCAGGTCGTCACGGAGCCGCGGGTGGACAGGACGATCTGCCGCATCTGGCGCGATACCCGCTATTCGCACGACAAGCTGCTCTACCGGGACACCCTGTGGATCATCTTCAAGCGCGGGCGCATGCACAGCACGGAAGCGCCGGGCCTCTACTTCGAGATCGGGCCGGACGGTTTCAACTACGGCACGGGGTTTTACGCGCCCTCGTCCGGCTACATGCAGACGCTGCGCGCCCTGGTGCTGGCGGGCGCGCCGTCGTTTGAGGCGGCGCAGCGGGCCTACGAAGCGCAGGACGTCTTCCGCATGGAGGGCGAGCGCTTCAAGCGTCCGCGCTATCCCGAGCAGCCCGAGGCGCTGCGCGCGTGGCTGGAGCGGCGGAGCATCGGGTTCTACGCCGAAAGCGCGGACTTCGGCCTGCTCTTCTCAGACGAGCTGGCGGACAGGCTGATTGCCGACTTTGGGCGCATCGCGCCCGTCTATCGCTTCCTGATGGACGCGGCGCTGGAGGAAAAGAAAAAGGCGATCGCGAGGCCCTTTGAAAGTGAAAAATTGGAATGAAACCTGAGAAGGTCACCGTCTTATCCATAGGAGGAAAGGACGGTGACCTTTTTATGAAGCGGCTTTTAATGGCGGCTTTTCTGTGCGCGATGGTCGCGGCGCTGCCGCAGGCCGCGTCGGCGTCGGCGCCCGCGGCCTTCTGTGAGGAGGCCGTGATGCAGCAGATCTATCCCGAAACCGGGACGCGGTTTCCCATGACGAACACCGCGCTGGGCGGGGACGTCGCGTATCTTTGCATGGAGGACGGGTCGCTTTACCGCTGGGGAATCGGGGAGGAGCGCGCGGAAAAGCTCTGCGCTCTGCCCGGACGGGACCCATCCGGGGTTCCTTACCCGGACATGACGGCGGAGCAGCAGGCGATCGTCGGGGAGGAGGTGCTCGTGCTGGCGGCGGACGGCGCGCGCCTTTACGGGGTGAACCCGTATACGGGGGGCGTCGGAACGATCGACGCGGACGGCGTCGCCTGGGCGCAGGGACATTTCGACGCCGCTCTGACGACGGACGCATCGGGATGGGCGCGCACAATCCCCGCCGCCCTTGCCCGCGATGGAAAGGTGTATCTGTTGGTCGATGCCTGCGAGGAGGCGCCCGACGCGCCCTTCAACTACCAACTCGTCGAGGTGAACGCGGAGACGGGCGAGGGCAGGCGCTGCGGCGTGAGCGGGGTGCGCTGCGTCAGCCCGTACCGGGAGGGTTCGCTGCTCCTGCTGCGCGCGGGCGACGGCGGCCGCTATGTGCTGAGCCGCTACGACCCGCTGGGCGGGGAGCTGGAGGACCTGCCCCATACCCTGCCCGAGGTGGAGGCGCAGCTGGGCGGGCTCGCGTGGGACGCGGCGTCGGACACGATCTACTACGCGGACGAGAGCGGCATCTGGCGCGCCGAGGGGGATAAGCCGTTTGAGCGCGTCGGGCCGCACGGATACGGCTCCATTTCGGAGTATTCGCAGGGCTGGGCGTTGCCGGACGGACGATACGCGCTGCTGACGGACGGCGTGGGTGTGATCGACGTCGCGGCGCTGGCGAACGCGCAAAACGTCCTGCGCCTTAGCCTCAACCTGCGGGACGCGGGCACGGCCGAGGTCTTTCAGGCTAAGTACCCGGACGCTCTGCTGGACGCGCGCTATGAGGGCCTGAGCGCCGCGCAGGTCGCGCAGCGGATTCAGGCGGGCGACGCGGAGACGGACGTCTATCAGATCACGGTGGACGATTCCTTCGGGCCGCTGGTGGACAAGGGCTATGCGGCCAGCCTCGCGCCCTCTTCGGAAATCGTGCAAGACGTGGCGTCGCTGTGGCCCTCGATACGCGCGGCGATCACGAACGCCGCGGGCGAGCCGGTCGCCTACCCGCAGTCGCTTCGGCTGAGCCTTTGGGAGGTCGATGCCGGGCTGTGGCGGGCGTACTTTGGCGACGAGCCGGTGCCCGCCACGTGGGCGGCGCTGTTTGACGCGATGCTCCGCTTTGAGCAGGGGCCGGGGCCGGAGGACGGGCATTTCTTCGTGGAAGAATGGTCGCACAAGGACATGGTGATGCGCGTCCTGCGCGCGTACATCGAGCAGCACGATACGCGGGACGGCCCCCTCTCCTTTCAGACGCCGGGGCTGCGCGAGGCGCTGCAGGCCCTCGCCCGGGTGAACGAGGCCATGCTTGCGAGGGGCGTCACCTGCGAGTCGGAGGCGGACGCGTTCCCGTATGAGGAGACGTTGAGCCGATCGCTGTTCTTCGCGTTTGGCGGGGGAAACGATCTGTGCCCGAGCGATTCGGATCGTCTGACCCTGTTGCCGTTCAGGTTTGATGAGGAGGACACCCCTGTGCTATGCGGCTACCTGAGCGTCCTGATCGTAAACCCGCTGTCGTCGCGCCAGGAGCTGGCCCGGGCGTACATCGCCTGCGCTGCGCAAAGGGAGGCGGACGTGGGGCGCTGGTACAGGCTGCACCCCGACGCGACGGAGCCCGTGGAGAAACCGACGTACGCCGCGCGCATGCAGGAGTACGAGGATAAGGTCGCCGCGCTTGAGGCGCAGATGGAGGCCCTCCCCCCGGACGATCCCTCGGCGCGCGCGCTTCAGGACGAGGCCGACCGGGCGCGGTGGTATCTGGACCATTCGGACTTCCTCCGCTGGCAGGTGAGCCCGAAGGGCATCGAGCAGTGGCGGGCGCTTGCGCCGCACATGCGCTTTTTTGAGCGTTCGCTTTACGTCTCTCAGGAGGAAGGCCCCGTGCAGGCGCAGCTCGACGCGATCTGCGGGCGCTACGCGGACGGGCAGATGGACCTGGACGCCTTTCTGCGGCGCATGGAGGAGACGCTGGAGCGGGTCTGGGCCGAGCAGCGATAAGCGATCGCTCTCAGGCGGTTTGGGCGACAGAAAACGGAGCATGGCCGGGCCATGCTCCGTTTTGTAATCCTGAAATCAGCGACCGAACTGCACGTCGTTGTTGCCGGAGTCGGTCTCCCACATCTCCAGGAAGTTGATCGGGTCGTTGAAGTCCGCGAGCCAGCCGTTGCGGGCGATGTCGTAGTTGCCCGCCTTGCGCTCGTTGAGGAACACGTTCCAGTCCACGGACTTGATCGTCATGTTGATGCCGATGACGGCCAGATCCTGCTGGATGCATTCCGCGATCGCCTGGTGGCTGGTGGCGGTGTTGGTCAGGTACTCGAAGGTGATCGGGGTGGAGGCGGAGAGCATGTTGTTCGCGTCGAACTCATAGCCAGCGCTCTTGAGCAGCTCGATGGCCGCGTCCACATCCGGCTCCTCGCCGTAGTAGCCGTCGTTTACCGGGAAGGTGTAAAACTCGTCGTTCGTCTTAAACACGCCGCCGTTGCCGTCCGCCATGCCCGCGGGCACGAAGCTCGTGGCGATCTTCTGGCCGGTCTGCGCGACGGTGTCGATGATGTACTGACGATCCACCAGCGCGCTGAACGCCTGACGCATCGCGTTGGCCTGCTCCACGGTCTTGCCGTCAAACAGGTGGGACTTCACGTTGAAGCAGACGTAGTAGGTGCCGAGCTGGTCCACGACGTAGAACTCGGGGTTGTCCAGCAGGTTCTGAATCTCGTCGTTGGGCACGGTGTCGATGAAGTCCAGGTCGCCGGACTGATAGGCGGAGTAGACGGCCGTGTCGTCCGCGGAGAGCATGAACTCAAGACGCTCGAGCTTCACGTTCGCAGCATCCCAGTAGTTCGGGTTCTTCACGTAGACCATGGACTCGTTGTGCGCCCAGCTCTCGAGCATGTACGGTCCGCAGGAGACGAAGCCCGCCTCGAGCGCCCACGCGCCGGGATTGGCGATGGTGCCGTCCTCGTTCTTGTAGCCCTCGGCGCCCTCCACGGTCGCCTGATGCACCGCGAAGAAGGTCGGGAACGCGGCCAGGTCGAGGAAGTACGCGCAGGGGGCGGAGAGCTTCACGGTGAAGGTCTTGCCGTCCTCGGACGCCTTGACGTTCAGGTCTTCCGGGTAGCCCTCGATGCCGTTGAACATGTAGGAGTAGTCCGCGGCGGTGTCCGGCGCGGCGGCGCGCTTCCAGGAGTACTCCATGTCCTTGGCGGTCAGCGGATCGCCGTTGGACCACTTGAGACCGTCCTTCATGGTGAAGGTGTAGGTCAGGCCGTCCTCGGAGACCGTGTAGCTTTCGGCGAGGTTCGGCACCTGATGGCCGGTCTCGTCGTAGGTGTACAGGCCCGCGAAGCTGTTGGCCGCGAGGCTCGCGCCGTCCACCGTGGTGTTGAGCGCCGGGTCGAGCTTGTCCGGCTCGCTGGCGAGCTGGAGCTTGAGGGTGGTGCTGTCGCCGTTGGTGGCGTAGGTGAAGAACTTGGTGCCGTAGACGTTGGCGTAGAAGCCCTTGACGTTCGGCTTCATCATGAACAGGTCGTTGTAGTAGTAGATGGGCAGCAGGCAGCCGGTGTTCATCACGATGTCCTCGGCCTGGTGCATCAGGGCTTCGCGGGCGGCGTAATCGGTCTCGGCCTTGATCTGGGCGATGAGCGCGTTATACTCCGTCCAGTCGGGCTCCGAGCCCGCGTCGGCGAGCGCTGCGCTGAAGCACGTGGTCATCATCAGCACGGCCATGAGCACGGAAAGCAGTTTCTTCATGTGTTCGACCTCCTAGTTTTTTTTATCTCGACCGGCGGGGTACGCCCCCGCCGGCAGATAGCGCTTTAACCCTGCGGGTTCCAGCAGGAGACGAAGTGACCGCCGCCTACGTCCTTGAGCGCGGGGCATTCCTTCGCGCAGCGCTCGGTCGCATAGCGGCAGCGGGTGCGGAACGAGCAGCCCTCCGGCATGTGCAGCGGGCTGGGCACGTCGCCCTCGAGCGGGATGCGGTGGCGGGAACGCGCGGTCTCGGGGTCCGGTATCGGGATGGCGGAGATGAGCGACTGCGTGTAGGGGTGAATCGGGCGGTCGATGATCTCGTCCGCCGTCGCGCTCTCCACGATGCGGCCCAGGTACATGACCGCGATGCGCCGGCTCATGTGCTGCACGACCAGCAGGTCGTGCGCGATGAAGAGGTAGGCGATGCCCAGCTTTTGCTGCAGCTCCTCAAACGTATTGATGATCTGCGCCTGAATGGACACGTCCAGCGCGGAGACGGGCTCGTCGCAGACGATGAACTTGGGGTTCACCGCCAGCGCGCGGGCGATGCCGATGCGCTGGCGCTGGCCGCCGGAAAACTCGTGCGCGTAGCGGCGGGCGTGATCGCTGTTGAGGCCGACGAGGTTCAGCAACTCGTCGATCTTCTCCTTGCGCTCGGCCTTCGTCTTGTACAGGTGATGGATGTCCAGCGGTTCGCCGACGATGTCCGCGACCGTCATGCGCGGGTTCAGCGAGGAGTACGGGTCCTGAAAGACGACCTGCATGTCCTTGCGGTAGCTTTCGATGTTGTGCTTCGTGACCAGGTTGCCCTTGTAGCGCACCTCGCCGCCCGTCGGCTCGTACAGGTGCAGGATGGAGCGGCCCACCGTCGTCTTGCCGCAGCCGGATTCGCCTACGAGGCCCAGCGTCTCGCCCTCGTCGATGGTGAAGGAGACGCCGTCCACGGCCTTGAGCATGGTGGTCTTGAAAAAGCCGGTGCGCACGGGGAAGTGCTGTTTCAGGTCCTTGACCTCGATCAGATGCTCGCTCATGGACGATCCTCCCCCTTTCCGGCTTCGTCGTAGACGGACTTGACGTTCATCCAGCACGCGGCGATCTGCTCGTCGTTGATCCGGAGCTCCTCCGGCTGCTGGGTGAGGCAGACCTTCATGGCCTTCTGGCAGCGGGAGGCGAACGCGCAGCCCGCGGGCATGTTGAGCAAATCGACCGGCGAGCCCGCGATGGGCACCAGCTTTGCGTGGTCCTTCGTGATCTTGGGGATCGAGCGCAGCAGGCCCTTCGTGTACTCGTGGCAGGGGTGATAGAAGATCGCGTCCGACGTGCCGCGCTCGCACACGCGCCCGGCGTACATGACGATGATTTCGTCGCACATCTCGGCGATGACGCCCAGGTCGTGCGTGATCATGATGATCGCCATGCCGAGCTTTTCCTGCAGCTCCTGCATGAGCTCCAGAATCTGCGCCTGAATGGTCACGTCCAGCGCGGTGGTCGGCTCGTCCGCGATGAGGACGTCCGGTTCGCAGGCGAGGGCCATGGCGATCATCACGCGCTGACGCATGCCGCCCGACAGCTCGTGCGGGTATTGCTTCACGCGCTTTTCGGGCTCGTTGACGCCGACCAGGCGCAGCATTTCCACGGCGCGGTCCCGCACCTCCTGGCGGCTGCGGTCGCTGTGCAGGCGGATGGCCTCGCAAAGCTGGTTGCCGATGGTGTACACCGGGTTCAGGCTCGTCATCGGATCCTGAAAGATGATGGAAATCTTGGCGCCGCGGAAGGCGCGCATCTGCGCCTTCGAGTACTTGCGGATGTCCTCGCCGTGAAAGAGCACCTCGCCGTCCGTGATGCGGCCCGGCTCGGTCAGGATTTGCAGGATGGAATAGGCGGTCACGCTCTTGCCCGAGCCGGACTCGCCCACGATGCCCAGCACCTTGCCCTTTTCGAGGCTGAAGGAGATGCCGTTCACCGCGTGCACTTCCCCGGAATCGGTGAAGAACGAGGTGTGCAGGTTTTTGACTTCAAGCAGACTCATGGTGCGTTACCTCCTCAGCTTCGGGTCGAAGGCGTCGCGCAGGCCGTCGCCCAGCAGGTTGAAGGACAGCACGATCAGGCAGATGCCGACGGCGGGGAAGACCAGCTTCCAGGGATAGCTCTGCAGGCTGCCGCGCGCGTTGTTGGCCAGCGAGCCGAGGCTGGGCATGGGCGCCTGAACGCCCAGGCCGATGAAGGAGAGGAAGCTCTCCGTGAAGATGGCGGAGGGAATCTGCAGCGCCGTGGAGATGAAGATGACGCTGATGCAGTTGGGCAGGATGTGCTTTTTGATGATCCGGCCCGGCTTTGCGCCCAGCGCGCGCGCCGCGAGCACGTATTCGTTGTATTTAATGGAAAGAATCTGGCCGCGCACCAGACGGGCCATGCTGACCCAATAGAGCGCGCCGAAGACGATGAACAGGCTAATCATGTTGTTGCCGATCTTGGCGAACACCGTGCCCTGCAGCTTCGTGCCCAGCACCTGGTCGAGCACGACGGAGAGCAGGATGACCATCAGCGTGTCGGGCAGCGAGGAGATGATGTCCACCACGCGCATCATGATCATGTCGACCCGGCCGCCGATGTAGCCCGATATCGAGCCGTACAGCAGGCCGATGATGAGCACGATGATGCTCGCAAACAGTCCGACGGCCAGCGACACGCGCGCGCCATAGACCACGCGGATGAAGTAATCGCGGCACAGCTCGTCGGTGCCGAAGATGTGCGGGAAGATATCCTGCCCCCCGTCGATCGCCTGCTGCTCCATCTTGGAGTACTGGAAGGGCGCGAGGTTCTTGGCGGACTTGTCGCGCTTGCCGTTCACGGTGACCATGTCGGAATAGCCGTAGGGGCAGATCAGGGGCGCGAAGACGATCGTGAGGATGATGATGGCCAGGATGATGAGGCTCAGCACGGCCAGCGGGTTTTTAAACAGCTTGCGCATGCCGTCCTTGAAGAAGGTCGTGGATTCGCGCATCACGTCGTGCTGGCGCTTTTCCTCGTCGCCGGCGGGCTCGAACATGCTCAGGTCCACCTGCATGCTCAAAAGGCGCTTCTTGGGCAGCTTGTCGTTTCCGAGTGCTTTCATTTCGTCTCCCCCCATTAATCGAACGTGATCTTGGGATCAACGAGCTTATACACCAGGTCGCTGATCAGCGTCATGATGACCATCAGGGTCGCCAGGAAGATGGTCGTCCCCATGATCATGGGATAATCGCGGTTGGTGATGCCCGTCACGAACTTGGTGCCCAGCCCGCCGATGGTGAAGACCGTCTCCACGACCAGGCTGCCCGTGAGGATGTAGGCCGTCATGGGCCCGACGTAGGTGATGACGGGGATCAGCGCGTTGCGCAGCGCGTGCTTGAAGATGACCACCCACTCGCGCACGCCCTTGGCCCGTGCGGTGCGGATGTAATCCTGCCCCAGCACGTCCAGCATGCTGGACTTCGTGAGGCGCGTGATGTAGGACATCGGGTACAGCGCCAGCGAGATCACGGGCAGCAGGTAGTTTTGCGAGGTCGTGGACCACACCTGCACCCAGCCGAGCTGCAGACAGAAGACGAGCAAGAGCAGCGTCGCCAGCACGAAGGAGGGAACCGCGACGCAGAGCGTCGTCGTGAAGATGATGAGTCGGTCCGGCCAGCGGTTTCGCATCAGCGCAGCGATGGAGCCGAGCACCAGTCCGCCGAACACCGCCAGCAGCATCGCCATGCCGCCGAGCTGGGCTGAAATCGCGAACGATTCGGTGATCGTCGCGGAGATTTCACGCCCGGTCTTGAGCGAGACGCCGAAATCGCCGTGCACGAGGCCCTCTAAGTAGAGGAAGAACTGCTGCCAGACGGGCTTGTCGAGGTTGAACCTCTTTTCCAGCACCGCCTGCACGGCCGGGTCCGGGGCCTTCTCCGAGGAGAAGGGGCCGCCGGGGATCGCGTTCATCGCGAAGAACGTGATGGCGGCAATGATGAAGATGGTGACCAGGGCGAGCAGTACGCGTTTGACCGTGTATCTGAGCATGACGCCGCTTCCCTCCTGTTTCCTTTGCTGCGCGGCCGTAGGCAGTCCTCGATGGCTTACTTTTCATGGCGAAGGAAAAAGCACGGAGAAGATATACCCCAAGCGGTATCTCTTCTTTTTTTATGCCTTTTCGTCGCAGTCACAAAAAGTAAGCTTTTATAGTCGGCTTTGACGATCAAAAGATGCCGCTAGGCAAAAATGCAGCAATCGAATAATGTTTATTTATTTTACCACGATTATATGCAAAAATCAATGCATGAAAGGGTAAACTTTGCACCGATTCTCAGCAAAACTGCAATTTTTGTACTAAACAACAAATATGTTGGGGCGCACATCAAATAGACGCATTGCTTTTGTAAAGCGATGCTTTTTTGTGTAAAAAAGTGTAAAAATATGGGTTGCGCGTCTGCGGACGGAAAACGGCGCCGACAGTTTCCTCCCTATGGGGCACCTGACGTGCCCGCCGTGCGCCCCCTGGGCCAGATGCAAAAATGACGCAGCAAAACCTGCGGAAAACCCAAGTCGCGCGGGCTGGGCGCAGCCGCTTCGGGGGCAGCTGCGCCAATAAAAGCTTACCATTTGAGCTTTATCGGCGGCGCGGCGAAAGCGGAGCGGGAGGAAGGGAACACATGAACTCAAAATTTTTGCTGTACATCGTTAAACGCTTCTGCATGGCGGTCTTCACGGTCTTTCTGGTGATCGCGATCACGTTTTTCGTCATGCACGCCATTCCAGCCAGCCCGTTCAGCTCTGAAAAGGCGAAATCCGACGAGACGATCGCGGCGCTGGAGGCCAAGTACGGCTTTGACAAGCCGGTCCCCGTGCAATTTGTCAACTACCTGAAGAACGTCCTGCACGGCGACTTCGGCCTTTCCACCAAGTGGATCGGCAGCACGGTCAGCGACCTGATCATGGGCGGTGTGCACTATTCCGCCCTGCTCGGCTTGGGCGCCGCGGCCATGGCCATCGTGCTGGGCGTCATACTGGGCGCGATCGCGGCGCTGAAACGAGGGCGATGGCCGGACAAGGTCATACAGGTCGTCACGACGGCGCTGGTCAGCATGCCGTCTTTCGTCATCGCGACGCTGCTGCTCATCATCTTCGCGCTGAACCTCAAGTGGGCGCCGACTATGGCGACCCAGCCGGGCGGCATGGTGCTGCCGGCCATATCGCTCGCGCTCTACCCGATGGCCTACATCACGCGCCTGGAGCGCTCCGCCATGCTGGACGTGCTGGGGCAGGATTACATCCGCACCGCGCGCGCCAAGGGGCTGAAGAACAAGAAGGTCATCTTCAAGCACGCGCTCAAAAACGCGCTGGGGCCGGTCATCACCTACGCGGGCCCGATGATGGCGTACATCCTGACGGGCTCCATGGTCGTGGAGAACATCTTCTCCGTGCCGGGGCTGGGGCGGCTGTTCGTCAACAGCATGCTGCGCACGGACTACATGATGATCATGGGCGGTGTGCACTATTCCGCCCTGCTCGGCTTGGGCGCC
>JAEXCG010000169.1 GCA_023402355.1 Bacillota bacterium
GCGCTCTCCCTGCTGCGGACGGTCCCCGTACGGACGGCGCTCCCCCTGCTGCGGACGGTCCCCATACGGACGGCGCTCTCCCTGCTGCGGACGGTCCCCATACGGACGGCGCTCTCCCTGCTGCGGACGGTCCCCGTACGGACGGCGCTCTCCCTGCTGCGGACGGTCCCCGTACGAGCGGCGCTCGTTCTCCGGCGCGCCCTCGCCGCCCTCATCCCGCTGCGGGCGGCGCGTCCTGCCGTCGTCCCGCCAATCGTCCCGTTTGCTCGGACGCTTGTCCGAAAACTTGTCGTAATAAGCCATGCTGTTACTCCTTTTCGCTCGTATCCGTCATTTGCTGTCCGTTATCGCCGCGGGCGTTCAACGCATTCGCGCGCCCGCGCATTTCCTCCATCCGCCCGCAGGATGCCTTTCCCTCCGTACAGGCGCCGTGCACGCAGGCCGGGCCCGCGCCTGCAAAGATTTCGGGGGCCGCCTGCTTGCAAAGCCCCAGCATCTCCCAGGCGAGCGCGCGGATTTCCCACTGCGCGCGGCTGCAGCAGCGCAGCTCGAAGAAGTGCAGCAGCTCCCGCGCGTTCATCGTCAGGAGCATGCGCGTGGCGCAGGCGTTGGGCAGCACGAAGCGCGCGTCCTCGTTGCTGCGCTCCCCCGCGTTCCCCAGGCGCTCCTGCCACGCCTCGTACCAGGTTCCCATCGTCTCCATCTGGCGCGCGAACTCCGCCGCCGCCTCTTCGCCCAGCGCCTCGATGGACGGGGGCACGACGTAATCGAAGCCCGCGCCCATCGACACGTACCTTTGCGACTGCACGCTGAAGGAGGCGATGCGGTGGCGCGTGATCTGCGCGAGCAGCGTGCGGCTCACGCCCTCGATGGCGAACGTGAACGTCGCGTGTTCGATGACCGACAGGTGCCCGCGCGCCATCACGCCCGCGATGAACGACGCCTGATCCTTCCGGGCGACGCGCTCCCTGAGCGTCTCCACGTCCGCCTGCGCGTAGCAGAGCCGCGCGCCCAGCGCCACGATCTCGTCTGGGTCATAGGTATGTCTGAGCAGCAAAACCTTCTGCTGTGCCTTTGCCATGTGTTTCCTCCTGCTTCTTCCGTCAAGCTTCGGGCCCGGCGCCGTCGGATGCCGCCGCCCCCAATAGCTGCGCCAGGCGCTCGCTCCGTCCCGTGAGGTACAGATACCCCAGCAGCGCTTCCAGCGCCGTCGCCCGGGTGTAGTCGGCGGGGTCGGCGTGCTTGGGCGCGGCGTGGTGTGCGTGGGTGTTTCGCCCTCTGCGCACGATCTCCGCCTCTTCCTGCGTCAGCAGCGGCTCGATTTGCCCCAGCAGCTTCGACTGCGCCGCCGCGCTCACGCACTGGTTGGAACGCCTGTGCATGCGTCCGACGTTTTCTCCGCCCGCAAAAAGACGCGTGCGCACATAGAGCGCGTGCACCGCGTCGCCGACATATGCCATTTGCAGCGGATTCATCATCCGCACGTCCATTTCGCGCATAGGCAGGCCCATCATCGCCAGCCAACGATCCTGCAAGCGTTTCGCTCCCCTCGGCGCGCCGGTCCCCTTCCCGGCTATGCGGCGCGCGCCTCCTAGGTATTCGATTTATTATACCAGATCCCCCCGGCCTTGTCACGACCTTTCGAGCTTTTTGAGCGCCACGGGACGGTCCCCCGGGAGCGCCGCCCAGTCCGTAATGCCGTCAAAGACCGCCTGCGCGACCCGCTGGCGGTACCCGGCGTCCAGCAGCAGCGCCTCTTCCTCGGGGTTTGAGAGGAACCCGCACTCGACCAGCACCGAGGGAAGGCCCAGGGTGAGGATGTAATAATCCCCCGCCATGGCCTCCCGCTTCTTCTTCGGGGCCAGGCCCGCGACCAGGGATTCCTGGAGCACGCCCGCCAGCAGCCGCCCCGCGTCGCAGCCCTCGCGATAGAAGACCTGAGGGCCGGACTGGTTTTGCCGGCTGTACTCGTTCATGTGGACGCTGATCAGCACCTGCGCGCCGCTTTCCTCTACGATCTGCGCGCGGCGCTGCATGTCCTGTAGCTTTTTGCGGATCGGCGGGTTCTCGTCGCACAGCGCGTAATCTCCGGTTCGCGTCATGACCACCCTGGCGCCCGCCTCTTCGAGCAGCCGGGCGAGGCGCTGAGAGACGTCCAGGTTGAGCCCCTTCTCCGCGACCCCGCTCTTTCGCCCGACGGCCCCGCCGTCGTAGCCGCCGTGCCCCGCGTCCACCGCGATCACCATGCCCGAAAGCACGCCCTGCGTCGCCTCCACCGATGTCGCGATCAGCGCGTTGGAGCCCGCCGCCATGCTCAAGATCGCGATACAGAGGCCCGCCATCCCCAGCATCATCGCCGTATACCGCTTAATCCCGCGTCCGCTCACCTCGGCCGCCCCCTTTTTCAAGACCTTTTCAGGCAGATTTATGCGAAAATGTCCGTTCGCATGCACGCGAATTTTTCCTTATGGCACAACGGGTTCGCGGCTATGCGCGTCAAGCCGGAATCATTCTGTTTTGAAATGATTTTCCCATCAGAAATGTTTCCACAGACTCCACAGGGTTATCCACAGGAAAAAGCGCGATTTGCTGTCGAAAAAGCGTTATTTCCACAGTATTAGGAGGATTTTCCTGTGAACAAGGTTGTTTATCCACAAGACGAACAGACTTTTGCACCGTTATGTTTCGAGCAAAAGAAAAAGCAGACCGAAGGTCTGCTCAAGTCTGTTCCAAAGGACGTTTTCGCTGTGCAATCAGACCAATTTCAGGGACGGGTCTGCATTGAGCGTGAGGTCCGCGACCTCCCCGCGCATCAGCCTGTAGAACGCCGCGCTGCCGATCATGGCCGCGTTGTCCGTGCAGAGCACGGGCGGCGGCATGCGAAGGGCGATGCCCTCGGCGGCGCAGCGGCTTTGCAGCGTCTCCCGTAGGCAGGAGTTCGACGCCACGCCGCCCGCCAGCGCGAGCGTCTTCGCGCCCGTATCGCGCGCCGCGAGGACGGCCTTTTCCACGAGCATGCTGACCGCGGCATGCTGAAAGGAGGCCGCAATGTCCGCCGCCGGCACCTCCCGACCGCTCTGGCGCAGCTTGTGCACCTGATTGATGAGCGCGGTCTTGAGGCCGCTGAAGCTGTAATCGTACTTTCCCTGCGTGACCACGTGCGGCAGGCGCAGCGCGTCCGGATTGCCCTCCCTGGAGAGCTTGTCGAGCAGCGGGCCGCCGGGATAGGGAAGCCCCAGCACGCGCGCGGCCTTGTCGAACGCCTCGCCCGCCGCGTCGTCCTGCGTTTGTCCCAGCAGGGTGTACACGCCGTAATCCTCCACGCGCACGATGTGCGAATGCCCGCCCGAGGCCACGAGACAGATGAACGGCGGCTCGAGGTCCGGATGCGCGATGTAGTTGGCGCTGACGTGCCCCTCGATGTGGTTGACGGGCACGAGCGGCTTGCCTGCCGCGAAGGCGAGCGCTTTGGCGGCGGATACCCCGATCAGCAGCGCGCCGACCAGCCCCGGCCCGTAGGTGACAGCGACCGCGTCCACGTCGCCAAGCCGCAGCTTCGCCTGCAAAAGCGCCTGATCCACCACAGGGTCGACGCTCTCCACGTGCTTGCGCGAGGCGATTTCCGGCACGACGCCGCCATAGATCGCGTGCAGCGGAATCTGCGTGGAGATGACCGAGGAAATCACCTCGCACCCATCGCGCACGACGGCCGCCGCCGTCTCGTCGCAGGAGGACTCGATCGCGAGGATCGTCGCGTGCCCCAAAGCCTGCAGCGCCCGCGCCTGCGCGCGGGCGTCTTCGATGTAACTCATGCTCTTTCTCCTTTTTTGCGCGTCCACAGCACCCGAAGGCCCGCCGTCAGCAGCAGGGCCGCCAGCACCGCGGCGGTCTTCACCGCGACGGACGCGGCCAGGCTCACAAAAAGCGCCTCCGGCATCATGCGGATGAGCAGGTCCGTCGCGGGGTTCAGCAGCCAGAGGTCGTTCGTGAAGGCGAGGCTGTGAAACGCCCAAAACAGCGACGTAAAATCGACCGCGCCCCAGACAGCCAGCGCCAGCGCGGGGACGGTCAGGATCAGCGCCCCCACCCACGTGCCCGTAAAGCAGGCGCGCGCCGCTTCCCGCGCGTCCGCCTTCTTCGTCGCTACCTGCGCCGCCGTGGCGGCGATCAGGGCCGTCAGCGCCAGCGCGCCCATCAGCCGCCCAGCGAGGTCCAAAAGGCCCCGCACATCGGCCATGTGCGCGCGCTCGCGCTCGCCAAACGCCGCCTGCCGCCGCGTTTCCCCCGTGCCCACGTCGAGCACGTCCGCCTCCACGTCCAGCTCGGCGCGTTTGCCGCGAAAGTACTGTACGATCTCTTCGCCCAACCGTGCCTGCTCGTCCCCTGAAAGTCCCACCGCCCGCGTCACTTCAGCGTCCGGCGCTTCGTAGGCGACCCTCGCCGCCCCGCCATAGGTCGCCGGGTCGTAAGCCGCCGACAGCGTCAGCGCGAGCAGCACCACGCCCATCAGCGAAGCGACGGCGATGGCCGTGCAGATGACAATCCTCTTCTTCATTTTCTCTCTCCAACCTGCGGCTGAACGCACGAAATCCGCGGGAGGGTGGCTCCCGCAGATTTTCGTTCTCTTCAATTACTGCATCTGCAAATACGCGGTGATGAAGCCCTCGAGCTCGCCGTCCATGACCGCGCCCACGTCGTTGACCTCATAGCCCGTGCGGTGGTCCTTCACCATGGTATACGGGTGGAAGACGTAGGAACGAATCTGGCTGCCCCACTCGATCTTCTTCATCTCGCCCTTGATGTCGGCCATCTTTTCCTCGCGCTCGCGCACGTGCAGCTCGAGCAGCTTGGATTTAAGCATGCGCAGGCAGACCTCGCGGTTCTGCACCTGCGAGCGCTCGTTCTGACACTGAACGACGATGCCCGTGGGAATGTGCGTCATGCGCACGGCGGAGTCCGTGCGGTTGACGTGCTGCCCGCCCGCGCCGGACGCGCGGTAGGTGTCGATGCGCACGTCCTCCATGTCCAGCTCTTCCATGTCGTCCTCGATCTCCGGGGCGACGTCCAGCGAGGCGAAGGAGGTATGGCGGCGCGCCGCCGCGTCAAAGGGAGAGATGCGCACCAGACGGTGCACGCCCTTTTCCGCGCGCAGGTAGCCGTAAGCGTTTTCGCCGATGGCCTCAAACGTCACGGACTTGATGCCCGCCTCGTCGCCCTCCAGCAGATCCAGCACGTTGACCTTGAAGCCCATGCGCTCGCAATAGCGCGTGTACATGCGGTACAGCATGCTGGTCCAGTCCTGAGCCTCCGTTCCGCCCGCGCCCGCGTGCAGGGAAAGAAGCGCGTTGCTGTGGTCGTAATCGCCGCGAAGCAGCGTTTCCAACTGCAGCTTCTTGACGTCCTCGTCCAGCTCCTTCAGCTCGGAGCCGGCCTCCACGACCATGGACTCGTCGCCCTCCTCCTCCGCGAGCTCCATCATCGTGTCGATGTCCGCCGCGCGTTCGTTCAGCCGCCTGAACAGGGAGAGCTTGTCCTCCAGCGTCTTCACGCGCTGAGAGACCTTGGTGGAGCGCTCTAGGTCGTTCCAGAAGTCCGGTTCGTTCATCGTTTCGTGCAGTTCCGCCAGCTCATTTTCCATATGAGCCAAGTTAAAGTGACTCACCTGCCTCAACGATGCTCTCACGGATGCGATTCAGGTCTACGCGGTACTGTTCCAGTTCGATCATGTTGATTCACCCCTTTACGGCCCATGGGCCTTTACAAAATTTTATGGATGCACGGGAAAGAAAGCCGCTTAAGCTTCCTTGCCGCAGCAATGCTTATACTTCTTTCCGCTGCCGCAGGGGCAGGGATCGTTTCGGCCGACCTTCTTGTCCGACTTCTGCGGCTTGCGCGGGCCGTCCCCGGCCACCTTCGCCTCCACCGGCTGGGCGACCTGGCGGCGCTCCGGCGCGCGCTCCACCCGCGCCTGATACAGACGGCGCAGCGTGTCCTCGCGGATCAGGCGCACCATCTCGTCGAACATCTCGTAGCCCTCGAACTTGTATTCGACGACCGGGTCCTTCTGGCCGTAGGCGCGCAGGCCGATGCCGTCGCGGAGCTGATCCATGGCGTCGATGTGGTCCATCCAGCGCCGGTCGACGGAGCTTAGCAGGATGACCCGCTCCACCTCGCGCATGTCGATGCCGTGCTCCGACAAAAGCTGCTCGCGCTCCTGATAAAACGCCTGCGCGTCCTCCGTGAGCATGTCCTTGAGCGCCTGCTTGTCGAAGTTTTTGATCTGCTCCATGTGCGTCTCGATGGCACCGGGGCGCACGCAGATCTTCTCCAGGTATTCCGCAAGGCCGGTGAGGTCCCAGTCGACGTAGGCGTCGCCGTTGCCGGTGTGCATGTCCACCGCGTCCCCGATGAGCTGCGCCGCCATCTTCATGATCGTCTCGCGCATGTTCTCGCCCATGAGCACCTGGCGGCGCTGGCCGTAGATGACCTCGCGCTGCTGGTTCATGACGTCGTCATACTGCAGGACGTTCTTGCGGATCTCGTAGTTGCGGCCCTCGATGCGCTTCTGCGCGCTCTCGATCTGGCCGGTCAGCATCTTGGCCTCGATCGGCTGGTCCTCCTCCAGGCCCAGCTTGTCGATCATGCCCGTGATGCGCTCGGAGCCGAACAGGCGCAGCAGGTCGTCCTGCAGCGACAGGAAGAACTGCGAGGAGCCCGGGTCGCCCTGACGGCCGCTGCGGCCGCGCAGCTGGTTGTCGATGCGGCGGGACTCGTGGCGCTCGGTGCCGATGATGTGCAGGCCGCCGACGGCCACCACGCGGTCGTGCTGCTCGTCGGTCTCCTTCTTAAATTGCTCGTAAAACGCGCGATACTCCGCGCGCGCGGCGAGGACCTCTTCGGGCACGTTCTCATTATGCCCCATCGCGTCCTCGATCAACTCGTCCTCATAGCCCTTCTGGCGCATCGCGCGGCGGGCGAGGAACTCCGGGTTGCCGCCCAGCAGGATGTCCGTGCCGCGGCCCGCCATGTTGGTGGCGATCGTCACCGCACCGTAGTGACCGGCCTGCGCGACGATTTCCGCTTCCTTCTCGTGGTGCTTGGCGTTCAAGACCTCGTGCTGAACGCCGCGCAGGCGCAGCATGTTGGAGAGGGTTTCGCTCTTCTCGACGGAGACCGTGCCGACCAGCACCGGCTGCCCCTTTTCGTGGCGGCGGATGATCTCCTCGACCACGGCGTTAAACTTGCCCTTGATGGACTTGTACACCAGGTCGTTCATGTCCTCGCGGATCATCGGCATGTTGGTGGGCACGACGACGACGTCCAGGTTGTAGATGCCGCGGAACTCGTCCTCTTCCGTCTTGGCCGTGCCGGTCATGCCGGACAGCTTTTTGTACATGCGGAAGTAGTTCTGGAACGTGATGGTCGCCAGCGTCTTGCTTTCGCGCTCGACCTTCACGCCCTCCTTGGCCTCGATGGCCTGATGCAAGCCGTCCGAGTAGCGGCGGCCGACCATCAGGCGGCCGGTGAACTCGTCGACGATGACGACCTGGCCGTTCTGCACGACGTAATCCACGTCCAGCTTCATCAGCGCGTGCGCGCGCAGCGCCGCGTTGATGTGGTGCAGAATCTCGTTGTTCTCCGCGTCGGAAAGGTTTTCGATGCCGAAGAACTTTTCCGCCTTGCGGGCGCCCTCCTCGGAGAGGTTGCAGGTCTTCTGCTTTTCGTCCTTGACGTAGTCGCGGCGCATCTTCGCCGCTTCCTCGTCGCTCATCAGCTCGAGCTGTTCCTTCTCCGGCTCCCTGCCCTCCTGCAGCGTGCAGACGAAGCGGTCGGCCCGCTCGTACAGGTCGGTCGATTTCTCGCCCTGGCCGGAGATGATGAGCGGCGTCCTCGCCTCGTCGATGAGGATGGAGTCCACCTCGTCCACGATGGCGAAGTGGTGCCCGCGCTGCACCATGTCCTTCTTGTAGATGACCATGTTGTCGCGCAGGTAGTCGAAGCCGAACTCGTTGTTCGTGCCGTAGGTGATGTCGCAGGCGTAGGCCGCGCGGCGCGCCTCGTTCGTCATGTCGTGGGTGATGATGCCCACCGTCAGCCCCAGGAAGCGGTGGATGCGGCCCATGTCCTCGCCCTGAAAGCGCGCGAGGTAGTCGTTGACCGTGACGATGTGCACGCCCTCGCCCGTGAGCGCGTTCAGGTAGGCGGGCATGGTGCTCGTGAGCGTCTTGCCTTCGCCCGTCTTCATCTCGGCGATGCGCCCCTGATGGAGCACGATGCCGCCGAGCATCTGCACGCGGAACTGGCGCTTGCCCGTCACGCGGTCGGTCGCCTCGCGGACGACCGAAAACGCCTCGGGCAAAATGTCGTCGAGCGTCGCGCCCTTTTGCAGGCGATCCTTGAATTCCTGCGTTTTCTCGCGCAGCTGATCGTCTGTCAGCTTTTTATGTGCTTCCTCGAAGGAGTCGATCTCGTCGACAATTTTGCCCAATCGCTTGAGCTCCGAGGCGTTGCCGTCGCCAAATATTTTCTTTAGAAACCCAGCCATTCCAGCCATGGTGTACCTCCCAATGCAGCAATCGCTTCATTATAGCATTTTCTTAGATAAGACGCAAGGGAGACGTTTACAGGCGTAAGGCGACAGCATTTAGCTTTTGAAATCAGCAAATTGGAAAAAGAATGTGCATTCGAAAAGTTTAAAGGCAATCGAAAAGCCTTTGAGCGCCTCCGCAGAAGCGTAATCCTCTGCGGCGCCTGTCTCTAAACACTGTTTCTATACAGCTTTACCTGCATAGTTATTTATTGACTCATTTGACTTTTCGACAGTGAACAAAATACAACAATCATTTTTCATCTGGCTTTGATATGGATAAAATTCACACCATAGTCCTGTCTGCCTATAACCTAACTTACTGACTTCATCGCAAAAGCAGGCAATATTATGGGCCTCCGGCGGGCTTTCGCAAGTGGTTCCATGTGCCAATAACATCGGAGGCATGTCCCTAGCCTCAAATCCGTCTGGCACGGGTGTACCGGCAGGACAGATAACGCAAATCATATAAGCAAA
The DNA here is from genome assembly GCA_023402355.1 of Bacillota bacterium. GTDB lineage: Bacteria > Bacillota > Clostridia > Christensenellales > Aristaeellaceae > Beduinella. The sequence goes on from JAEXCG010000169.1 coordinate 9,065, forward strand.
ACGCTTTATCGATGGCTCATAATCACCAAACCATGCGATGTTTGTCTTTATGATTTGAGGAAGCGTACTTGTAATGGCATGGTACTTCTCGAAGTACTCTGTCCAAAACCGCGGAATAGGCGTTACATCCGTTTCATCTGTGTGATATATGGACTTCCCGATTAACCGTGTTTCCGGCATCTGAAAAATGCGCAAATGATTTTCAAACGGAAAAATCTCTGATATAGGTAAAACTTGAATCATATCCTCTTTCCTTTACGATTGCTCAAATACATCTTTCTTGTTGGTTTTAGATAAAAAGCATACTCACCACTAGAGCACCTGGCTCTGCTACTTTCCATGTAAAATACCCGCTTGGCAAAGTTAGAAAATAGCCTCCCTTTTTATTAAGTCAATAAGGCTATTCTGGTCAGCGCTATTCAACTTTGAGAAATAGAAACTACATCCAAGACATTTTCGATATTCAATATTCTCTATAAAAAACGGATTGGGTCCTTTACAATGATCGTTGCAGTTATGACAATCGTAGGCAGTTTTTATTAAACCGATTAAATTTTCGGAACAATTATCAAGCTCATCCTTATATTTCTCTATATTGGATAACATGGCTTTAATTCGCCACCACTTATCGGTGCATTCAACCGTAAAGAGAACTCTGGATGGCTTTTTGTTTGAGAAAACGCATTTCCACGTTTTATGAGCCGTTGCAAAGCGTACTTGGCTTTTGCAATTTAATTGTTTTCCTAATTTAATAAATCTTTCCGCATCTGAAAATTCATCTGCGGGTAAAATGTTTATCATTTCAATTGGTGATTTTTCCATCTGCTAATTCCTCTTTCTATCATTTTTATTTTAGTATGCGTGCATGAAAATGTCAAACAATTCATTTCGTTTCATTTCTTCATGGCATTGTTCATAACCGTATTTGTGCGCTTGAGCATCACTCAAAACACCCATTCACGCCGGACTGTGAATGGGTGCTTCTTTTCTTTGGGCCGCATTCGGCCATATCCGTTAATCGACGGTCCCGTCGATCCATATCGTGACGCGCGCGCCGCCCGCCTCGCCGTTTTCCAGCCTCAGGCCCCCTCCGTGACGCCGCGCCGTCTGCTCCGCGCCGTAAAGGCCCAGTCCGTAATGGCCGTCCTGGCCCCTCGCCCGCTCGTCCCGGAAGAAGCGTTCCTGCCCGTGCAGCAGCGCGTCCTTCGTAAAGCCCGGGCCCGTATCCTCCACCGTGAAGGCCGCGCCGTCGGCGAACTGCTCCGCTATCAGCTTCACCCGTCCGCCCGCGGGCGTGAAGCGCGCTGCGTTGTCGATCAGGTTCATGACCGCGCGCTGCATTGCCTGCGCGTCCATCATGGCAAAGCCCGACGCCTCCGCCTGAAAGGAGAGGCCCGCGCCCTCGCAGAGCGTCCGGGCCGATTCCAAAAAGCCTTGCGCCCAGCCGGACAGCTCCGTCTTCCGCCGGTCGAGCGCGCCCGTCTCGTCCAGGAGCGCCCCGCGCAGCTCCTTCACGTAAGCCCGCGCGCTCTCGGCGCTCTGCACGATTGCCTCCGCATAGCGGCGCTGCGCCGCATTCAGATCCTCGTCCTCCTCCAGCAGCTCGGCATTCCCTTCGATGACCGTGAGCGGCGTGCGCAGGTCGTGCACCAGCGACTGCATCTGCTCCCGCCGCTGCTGTTCAAGACTCCACTGGCGGCTCAGCGATTCCCTGAGGGCGTCCTTCATCTGCCCCATCGCGTCCAGCACGCCGCCGATTTCACGAACGCCGGAGCGGGGTATCTCAAAGTCCAGGTCCTGCCTCGCAACCCGCTCGGCGACGCCGGAGAGCAGGTCGATCTGCCGCTTCAGCTTTCGGCTGAACGAGAACGCCGTCAGCAGGATCACCGTCCCCCAGCCCGCCACGAGCAGCAGGAACATCAGCATCTGAAAGTCCGGCAGGCGCCCCCGCAGGGCTTCGTTCCCGTAGGGCGTGTTGTAATCAAAGATGAGCAGGCAGACGCGCCCGTCCGAAAGCGGCACGCGTATCTCAAAATCGGACGCCGCGCGCCCCTGCCTGAGGCGCTTCTGCACGCCCTCCCGCGCCCGGCCCTCGAGCGAGGACTCGAGGATATCGCCCGATTCGCTTAGCAGCGCGTAATCGAAGAAAGACGAGTGCACCGATTCGTCCAGCGCGCCCGTTTCCCGCATTCGCTCCGCCGCCGCCAGCGCGGCACGCTCGCCCGTGTAAGCGGGCAGCACGAACCCCGCCTCGATGGCGTGCAGGATGCCGCCCCACCATAGGAGCGCGACGGCCGCCGCCAGCGCGCCGGTGGCGATCAGGTAGCGCACGAAGAGCCCCCGAAGCGTCACGCCCTTTCCGCGCTCCACTTGTACCCCACCCCCCAGACCGTTTCGATCGGTTCCCGGCCCACCGCGCGCAGCTTGGCGCGGATGTTCTTCACGTGCTCCGCAATGGCCGACGCGTCCGAGGCGCTCTCCAGACCGAAGACCGCCTCCAGAATCTGTTCCTTGGAAAACACCTGCCCCCTGTGCTCCAGCAGAAAGACGCAGATGTCGAACTCGCCGCGCGTCAGCGAAAGGGGCGTCCCCTCGCACGAGGCCTCGCGGGCGGCGATGTCAAAGCGCAGGCCCTCCGCCGTCAGCGCATGGCTGCGCACGCGGGCCTCGCGCCGCAGGTGCGCGGCCACACGCGCCCGCAGCTCTGTGAGGCGAAAGGGTTTGACGACGTAGTCGTCCCCGCCGATGCCCAGGCCGTGCGCGACGGAGGCCTCGTCGTCGCGCGCGGTCAGAAAGAGGATCGGGCAGTCCACCTGCTCCCGCAGCCGGGCGCAGAGCGAAAAGCCGTCCTCCCCCGGCATCATCACGTCGAGCAGGATGAGCTCGGCCCGGCGGAGCTTGGCCTCCGAAAGCTCCGCCGCGCTTTTCGCCGTCATCACGGTATGTCCCTCGCGCGTAAGCGCCGCCCGAAGCAAATCGAGCATCGCCGGCTCGTCGTCCACCGCCAGAATCCAGGCCATTCCATCACCCCATGAGCACATGATACACCGCAAAGGAGAGCGCATACAAGATATAAACGTGCGCGGGATAGAAAATATAGAAGAAATGCTTGATGCCGCGCCCGCGCTTCCCGTTGTAGCAGAGCATGATCAGCGCCGCGCCCGCGCCCATCCACTCGTACGCCTCGTACAGCCAGAACGAGGCCGTCATCGGCAGGTCGGGCACGAGGAAATAAAGCCGCACCGTATACCAGAAAAGGTGGAAGAGCGCGAAGGCCGCCGCCTGTAGCCCGCGCTTTTTCCGAAAGATGTAGAGCACGAGGCCGGAAAGCACGAAGCCCGTGCCGCCCTCGACGCCCGTGTGCATGGGCAGCAGCGTATAGTTGAGCAGCAGCAGTCCCTTCGCCGCCCCCGGCGCCACGCCGACAAGGGCGCGCATCAGGTACGGCCAGCCGAGCGTGAGGCCCAGCGTGACTATGCCCCGCAGCCAGCGCTTTTCCTCCAGCCAGGCCACGCCCTGCATCATGACGATGAGCAGCGCAAAGGTCATGAACACGCCGTTCATCGGGACAAAGCCGTCCGGGCGCGCGAAGCCCGTCACGATCATGCCGTATTGCACGAGCCCCATGACGCCGCCGATGAGGTAAAGCCGCAGAAAGTATTTTTTGCGGCTGCGCGTATGGGTAAACCCTTCCACCAGCAAAAAGAGAAAGAGGCCGCCCGCCAGGCGTCCAAGCCAACTGAACGCGATCGGAATTGCGCCCGTAAATTCAAAGAAGTATTGAATGTGATCCAGCACCATCAGCACGACCGCGATGCACTTGATTTGAAAGCCCGTAAGACCCTTAAAAGAGCGTTTTGATTCCAAGGTTCATCATCTCCCGTTCGTTTGTGCCTCCCATCTTAGCAAACGTTTATCAGGAAACGATAAGGAACGCAAAAAATTCCGCGCGGCGTTTTTAAGCCGCGCGGAATCCGCCTGTCTATTCCGTTTTGTCCTCTTCGTCCCAGGGGAAGTAGCACTCCCCGTCCTCCAGCGTTTCCACCCGTCCGTCGCAGACGCGCGTGATGTCCGCCAGGAGCTGCGCCTCGTCCCGCCTGCGCACGAGCAGGTTCGTCGTCACCCGGTCGGTAAACTCCGTCCCCTCGATGCGGCAGGGCGCGCTTTTCAGGAAGTACTCCAGCCGCTGCCAGGTGGCGTAATCCACCTCGGCCAGGTGCCGTCGGGACATCTCCATCGTCACCACGCCGCCGGCGTCCAGCGCCTCCTTGCTGCCCTGCGCATAGGCGCGCGTCAGCCCGCCCGCGCCCAGCAGGATGCCCCCAAAGTAGCGCGTGACGACCACGGCGCAGTCCACGACGCCGCGCGCCTTCATCACCTCGATGATGGGCATGCCCGCGGTGCCGCCGGGTTCGCCGTCGTCCGAATAGCGCATGATGCCCATGTTGCGCCCGATGTTGTAGGCGTAACAGTTGTGGTTCGCATCCTTGTGCCGCGCGCGAACCTCCGCAAGGAAGGCGAGCGCCTCCGCCTCCGTGCGGCAGGGCGCGCCCTGGCCGATGAAGCGGCTCTTGTTGATGATGAATTCCTTTTCGCCGGGCGCGCGCAGCGTCTTGTAGGAAAGCGCCTCCATCTTACGCCTTGAGCACCAGGCGGTGGTAGCTCTTCTTGCCCTTGCGCATGAGGACGCCCTCGCCGCCGATCTGCTCCGCCGTGAGCACCGCGTTCACGTCGGTCACCTTTTCCTCGCCGATGGTGAGGCCGCCGCCCTGCACCAGCTTGCGCGCTTCGCCCTTGGAGGAGCACAGCCCGCACAGGAACGCGAGGGTCGTAACGCGGGCATCCTCCGCAAGCTGCGCCGCCGTGATCTCGGTCGTGGGCACGCTGCCCGAGAGCGCGCCGCCGCCGAACAGGGAGGCCGCCGCTTCCTGCGCCTTGCCGGCCTCCTCCTCGCCGTGCACCAGCTTCGTCACCTCGAAGGCAAGCACCTTCTTGGCCTCGTTGATGCCGCTGTCCTTCAGCGCGCCCAGACGGCGCACCTCGTCCATGGGCAGGAAGGTCAGCAGGGCCAGGCACTTTTGCACGTCCTGGTCGTCCACGTTGCGCCAGTACTGGTAGAAGTCGTAGGGGCTGGTGCGGTCGGCATCCAGCCACAGGGCGCCCGCCTCGGTCTTGCCCATCTTGCGCCCGTCGTGCGTGAGCAGCAGCTGGAATGTCAGGGCGAAGGCGTCCTGGCGTTCCTTGCGGCGAATCAGGTCCGCACCGCCCAGCATGTTGCTCCACTAGTCGTCGCCGCCGAGCTGCAGCCGGCAGCCGTACCGGCGGTAGAGCTCCAGGAAGTCGTAGCTCTGCATCAGCATGTAGGTGAACTCCAGGAAGGTCAAACCCTTTTCCAGGCGCTTCTTGTAGCACTCCGCCGTCAGCATGCGGTTGACGGAGAAGTAAACGCCGATCTCGCGCATGAAGTCGATGTAGTTCAGGTTGCGCAGCCAGTCCGCGTTGTTGGCGATCATCGCCTTGCCCTCGGAAAAGTCGAGGAAGCGGCTCATCTGCTTCTTGATGCTCTCCACGTTGTGGTCGATGTCGTCGACCGTGAGTACCTTGCGCAGGTCGCTCTTGCCGCTCGGATCGCCGATCATGCCGGTGCCGCCGCCCATCAGGGCGATGGGGCGGTGCCCCGCCCTCTGCATGTGCGCCATGGCCATGATCGGGATGTAGTGGCCGATGTGCAGGCTGTCCGCCGTGGGGTCAAAGCCCACGTAAAACGTCGTGGGCTCCTCGAGCTGCTTGTACAGGTCCTCTTCAAAGGTCACCTGGGCGACGAAGCCGCGTTCCTTGAGTACGTCCAGAATGTGCATGTCTCAAACCTCCATTGGTTTTATTTCAGTTCCCCTTCGACCACCTGACGCAGGATGTCCATGCCCTGGTCGATCTTTTCGATCGTGCTGTTCGAGAAGTTCAGGCGCACGGTGTTCCGGTGCGTGCCCTCTTCACAGTAGAAGTGCGTGCCCGGCACGTAGGCGACGCCCCGCTCGATGGCCTTGGGCATCATCGCAAGGGTGTCGATGCCCTCCGGCAGCTCCGCCCAGATGAAGAGCCCGCCCTGCGGATGCGTAAACCGCGTATCCGGGAAATCCCCGAGGTGGGAGAGCATCCGGTTCATCTGCACGGCGTAGCTTTGGCAGATGCTCCGCACGTGCTCCTCCATGAGCCCGCGGTTCAGGTACTCCGCGACGATGGCCTGCGTCAGGTTGGAGGAGTGCACGTCGTTCGCCTGCTTGCCAAAGATCATCTTCTGGCGGATGGGTTCCTCCACGATCGCCGCGCCGATGCGCAGGCCCGGCGAGATCAGCTTGGAGAAGGAGGCCATGTGCACGACCCAGCCCGCCTTGTCGTAGCTCTTGATCGAGGGCAGCGCCTCGCCCGCGTAGCGCAGGTCGCGATAGGGGTCGTCCTCCATGACGACCATGCCGTACTTCTCCGCCATCTCGGCGATGGGCCGACGCCTGTCCGCCGCGAGCGTGCGGCCCGTGGGGTTTTGGAAGGACGGGATGACGTAGAGCATCTTCGGATGGTGCGCCTTGACGAGGCGCTCCAGGTCCTCCAGCACGATGCCGCCCTCGTCGGTCTCAACGGGCACCAGCTTCGCCTGATAGAGCTTGAGCGCCTGCAGCGTCCCCAGGAACGTCGGGCTTTCCACCAGCACCACGTCGCCGGGGTTGATGAGCGCCTTAGCCAGCAGGTCGATGCCCTGGGTGGAGCCGGTCACGGGCAGCACTTCCTCCGGGCCGCACTCGATGCCGAGCCCTTTCACCCACTTTGCGACCGCTTCCTTGTAGGGCGCGTAGCCGTCCGTCGCGCCGTATTGCAGGATGCGCTTGCCGTCCCCCAGCAGCACGTCGCGCGAGATGTCCGCGATGACGGTTTCCTCCAGCGCGGAGGCCGCCGGGTTGCCGCCGCCGAACGAGATCATGTTCGGCCGCGTCATGTACTTGAGGATTTCGCGGATCGCGCTGCCGGTGATGCCGTTAAAGCGCTCCGCAAACTGCACGGATTCGATCGATGGCATATGAAAACTTCCCTTCTTCTGTCGTGCCTGGAAACGAAAAACGCCTTCCGGCACGCTGCTGCGTACCGGAAGGCGTATAACCGCTGTACCACTTCCGTTTAGCGCCCTCTTGCGAAAGACGCCCTCATCGCCCGCCAACACGGGCCTGCGCTGTAAGCGGCGCACCGCCGAAGCCCTACTTTCAACCTTTCAGGCCCGCGCTCGGGGATGTATTCGCCGGACGCCGCCGCTTTCTTCCACCAACCGAAAGCTCTCTTGAGGCCAGCCGCCCGGGTACTTCTTCCCGTCCTCGCGTATATGCTGGCATTATACTGCGCCGTTTCCCGCTTGTCAATCCCGGACCGGCAAACTTTCTTTTCGTCCCGCTCAGTCCGCCTCCGCCCCGACCGCCTTCAGGCGGCGCTTCAGCCACGCGCCCCGCTTGTAGTAGACGATGAACAGCAGCGAGGTCAGCACCCAGCTGATCGGGTAGGAGAGCATGACCGTAAACATGTCGGGCCGAAGCGGGACGATCGCCCAGATCCACACGATGCGCATCACGCACACGCCCACGCAGGTCATGATCATCGGGCGCACGCTGTCGCCCGTGCCGCGCACTGCGCCCGCCAGAATTTCGATGCCCGCGTAGGTCCAGTACGTCGGCGCGACGACGCTCAATATCTGCATGCCCAATTCCACCACGTACTCGTCGCTGGTGAACATCCGGTAGACCGGCCGCCCGAACAGCAGCAGCAGCGCGCCCAGCAGCGCCGTGGAGCCGATGGCCATCGCCATGCAGGTGCGAACGCTTTTGCGGATGCGGTCCATCCGGCGCGCGCCGAAGTTCTGCCCGACGAACGTGGTGATGGAGACGCCGAACGCGCCGTAGATCATCCACACGATGCCGTCGATCTTGCCGCAGGCCGTAAACGCGGCCACGGTATCGGTGCCAAAGCCGTTCACGCAGACCTGAATGATGATGTTGGAGATCGAGTACATCATCGACTGCACGCCCGCAGGCAGGCCGATTTGCAGAATGCTTCCCAAAATGCGCGGGTCGAATCCGAGCTTTTTCCAACTGAAATGGTAGCTCATGCCGGTGCGCATCAGCGTCACGATCACCAGCACCGCGCTCACGACCTGGCTGATCATCGTCGCCAGCGCCGCGCCGAATACGCCCATGCCCAAGCCCACGACGAAGAGGATGTCCAGCACGATGTTGACGCCGCAGCAGACGATCAGGAAGTACAGCGGGCGCTTGGAGTCGCCCACCGCGCGCAGGATGCCCGAGCCGATGTTGTAGATGAGCACCGCCGTGACGCCCGCGAAGTACACGCGGATGTAGGTGATCGCATACGGCAGGATGTCCGCGGGCGTGCCCATCGCCTCGAGCGCCGCGGGCGCAAGCGCGATGCCCGCGACCGTGAGCAGCACGCCGAAGGCCAGCGACAGGGCCATGGCCGTATGCACCGCGCGGCTGACGCCGTCCCGCTCGCGCGCGCCGAAGAACTGCGCGATGATGACCGTCGCGCCGGAGGAAAGGCCCACGAAGAAGCCAACGACGAGGTTCGTGATCGTGCCCGTCGCGCCGCCGACGGCGGCCAGCGCCTCCTTGCCCACGAACTTGCCCACGATAATCGCGTCTGCGGTGTTGTAAAGCTGCTGAAAGAACGTACCCAGCATGATGGGGAAGAAAAAGATGAGCAGTTGCTGCCAAATGACGCCATCCGTGATGCCGTTTCCGCTCTCGATGGCCGCGCGCCTATGCATGTGTTGATCCGCTCCTTTGCTCCTCCCTATATAGCATAAAACGCGCGCTTTGTCTACGGCGATTTTCCGCGCCGCCCGCCTCATCCGTTGCCGCCGGGCTCGATGTTTTCGGCGAGCACCGCGCCCGTCCCGGCGTCGATCGTCACGATGCCGTAGGAATCGCCCGTGAGGAGCGTCGTGTCCAGCGCTTCTACGAGCCAAAAGCTCTGTCCTATGCCCGCATAGTCCTTCAGGAAGTTCAAGGCCAGGTCAATACCTGCTCCCCAATGCTCGCCGTACGTTCTGCGGAACGCGGCCATGGCGATCTCCTCCGCCCGGGTCTGGTCGATTTCCTCGGGCCCGGGCAGACCCGGCCACAGGCCGTCGCCGCTCGTCCAGTCATCCGTCCACAGGTAGATGAGCTGCTTGATCTCTATCGGCCAGATCCGCTGGTCCACGCCGTACCGCGCGACCCATTCCTCCGTCAGCGCCTGCGCCGTCTCCGGCCCGTAGTTCAGGGCTTCCATCTGCTCCCAGTAGGCGTCCGGCACACGTGCATCCCGCCAACAGGGGGGAATGTATCCGGATAAGGCGTTTTGAAGCGCTCGCTCATAGCTCGTGTCCGTGTTGAGCGTAATCTCACCCGGCGCGTGCCGCTCCCGCAGGTCGAGCGCGGCTACTGCGTCGAGCACGACTCTTTCGTTCCACCTGTCCTTGAGGCCGCTGCCCGCGGCGCGCAGCCTGCCGCTGCGGGCGTCCATTTCCACCCAACAGGACTCCGTTTCTCCCAGTTTGGGCAATAGGATTCGCCAAATCTTTGCGTCGCCGTCCATCAGGCAGAATGCGTTCGCTGCATTCAGCAGCGCGTTTTCGGAGACGTCCGAACGCCAAAGCCCCTGCTCTTCGGCGAGCTCCGCCGCGCGGCGTATCGCGTCCGCGCGCGTCAGGTCTTCCGCCTCCGGCACCGCGAACTCCTGATAGAGGATGGGGCGAAGTGACCGGAAGTCGTTCAGTCCATGCACTGCGGCGGACTCCTCCAGCATCGCGTGAAACGCGACCCAGGTCTGCGGCGTCCAGTCGTAGTACATTCCGTATAAGCTGCTAAAGCGGTCGAAGATCTCCTGCGGCGTCGAAATGCCGTTCTGGTTGATGCCGGGCTGCATGGAATCCCGCTGCACCTCGCCCTGCGGCGTAATGACGACGTCGTACTGCGCGTTTTCCAGGTTCAACGGCTCGTACTCGATGTACCAGCAGACGTTGCCCTCCTCGTCCGCGACGCGGTACTCCACGTGGCGGCGGAACAGCGAAGCGTCCGTCAGCTCGCCCGTCTCGCCGTACTTTGTGCGGATGTGTTCCTGGGCGATCCGCAGCGCCTCCGGCTCCTCGATCTCCCCTTCTCCGGGCAGCATGCGCACGCGTGCCTCGCTGAGCCCGCAATCGATCAAAAGCTGGTCGTACCATGCCTGCGCTTCGATGCTCCACGTGCTGGGGTAAAAGCCCAGGTCGGTCTTGACGAAGAGGCGCATGAGCTCTTCCTTGTATTCGCCGTCGGAGCGCTCCAGATACGCGAGGACGTCCTCCGGCAGCTCAATGCCGTTCTCCTTCGCCGCTTCCAGAATTTCCGCCATCTCCTCCCGGCTGAAGCGCTCCGACCCGTCCTGGCTCGCGCGCGGAGCCAATACCTCCTGCACAAAGCCAACGCCGCCCAGCGCCGCCGCAATCGCGCCCGCCGCGAGGCAGGCGAGCAGCGCAAAGACGACCAGCGCAATCGACAATTTCTTCTTCACCGTCTTCCCCTCCATTGCTCTTTGCATCACCGCACGTCGATCCCATTCCGAGAGATAGAGGGATGAAAGGCCCGTGTCGATGGCTCGTTTGACTGGATTACGTCTCATCCCGATCCCTCCCCATAAGCGCCTGCCTGAGCAGCTCCTGTGCGGCCCGCAGGCGGTGGTGAACGGCGGATTTGCCGATCCCCAGCGCCTGCGCGGCTTCCTCCAGCGTCATTTCCTGATAGTAGTAGAGCAGAATCACCTGCCGGTGCTTTTCCGGCAGCCGCATAATGTCCAGCAGCAGCGACCGGTCCTCGGGCTCCACGGCCTGCAAAGCGGGCGGCAGCTCCTCCAGCGCGCGCGACAGATCGACGTGCCGAAACCATCTTCCTCTGCGGTAATCGCGGCAGGTGTTGACGGCAATTCGCATCAACCACGTCTTTTCGCCGCAGCCGCCGCGTCCCTCAAACTGTTCCATGTGCCGCCACGCCTTGATGAACGTATCCTGCATGGCGTCCTCAGCCTGCGCCGCATCGCCCAGGAGGACGAAGCAGGTTCTCAGCACGGAATCCCCATACTCGCCGATCCACCTTTCCAGCCTCTTTTCCCGACTGTCTCCCAAGCACTCCGCTTCTCCCATATCGCGCCTTCACCTCCTCGCTGCGCACCACGGGCTTAAACCCGTTCACCCCTATAGACGCAAAAAGAGGCCGTTTTTTCCAACGCGCCGGAAAAACTTCTCGCGCTGAAAAAAACGCCTCTTGATAGGGATGCTTCAGGTCAGATACGCGTGTGCACGACGCAGTCGTCCTCCGCCGAGCGGAACAGCGCTTCCATTAGCTTCATGCAGCGCAGCACCTGCGCGTGCGTGATCTTCTGCTCTTCCTTGCCCTGCACCGCCGCGACGACGTTCCGGTAGAAGTCGCGCACGTCGGATTCCACCTTGGGCAGCGGATAGGTCTTGATCGTGTCCTCCGTGCGCGGGGCCATGGTCTTCGTGAGGCCCGCGGCGGTCACGACCGGCACGGCGTCACGCTTTTCCCAGTCGGACACCTTCACGATGCGCCCGTTCAGGGCAAAGTCGTCGATCTGGCAGGAGCCGTTCTCGCCCAGCACGTACCAGCGCGGCAGGCTGATGAAGTGGCTGGTGCCGACCTCCACGTGCGCGACCAAGCCGCTGCCGAACGTGAGCTGGCAGATGAAGCCGTCGTCCACCTCGTCGTTGGTCACGTGCTGCACCTCGCAGTGCACCGAGACGATCGGCTCGTCCACGAGCTGCAGGATCTGGTCGAGCAGGTGCACGCCCCAGTCCAGGATCATGCCGCCGCCCTGGCGCTTGGTGTTGCGCCAGTCGCCCGGCACACCGCGCGAACCGTGCACGCGCGACTCGATGCGAAAGACCTTGCCCAGCGTGTTCTCCTGCAGGATGCGCCGGACGGTCAGGTAGTCCTCGTCCCAACGGCGGTTCTGGTGCACGGTGAACAGCTTACCCGTCGCGCGCGACACGTCGATCATCTGCTGCACCTCGTCGCTTGAAAGCGCGACAGGCTTTTCGCAGATGACGTTCTTGCCCGCCCGCAGGCAAGCGCACACCACCGGCAGGTGCTGGTCGTTGGGGATCGCGACCGTCACCAGCTCCACCGACGCGTCCGCGAGCAGCTCCTCCTGCGAGCCGTAGGCGTGAAGCCCCGCCTTTCGCGCCGCCTCGCAGCGCGCGGGGTCGATATCCCAAATGCCCGCGATCTCAAATTCCGGCATCGTCTGCACCTTGCCTACGTGCCAGCCGCCCATTCCGCCGTAACCGATCAAAGCCCACTTCATACGTCATGCCTCCCTGTCTTTTGTCCCTAAAATTCTCGCTTGATGCTCCGCAGGAACAGGCCGTCCAGCGTTTCCTTCGGCTCCGCCTGTTCGTACAGTACCTGATAGACCGCGCGGCAGATCGGCAACTCCACCCCGTGACGCTCGGAGAGCCCCATGAGCGCCGCCGCCGTGTAGTAGCCCTCTGCCAGCTCATCGTACGCCTCGCCCTGCACAAACGCCTCGCCGAAGCGGCGGTTGTGGCTGTAGGGCGAAAAGACCGTGGCCTCGTAATCGCCCAGATGGCAAAGCCCGTAGGCCGAAAGCTCGCTGCCGCCCAGCGCCCGAATCAGCCGGGCGATCTCGCGCGTGCCGCGGGCCATCAGCGCCCCCTTGAGCGAGGAGAGCCCGAAGCCGTCCAGCATGCCCGCCGCGATGCCGATGACGTTCTTGGCCGCCGCGCCGATTTCGCTGCCGATCAGGTCCGTTCCGTAATAGAAACGAATCAGCCCGCCGGAAAGCGCCGCCACGAGGCGCGCTTTAACCGCTTCTTTCTCCGCGTCGATGACCATGCAGTTGGGAATGCCGCGCACGAATTCCTGCACGTGCCCCGGCCCCAGCCACACCGCCACGTCGTTTGAACCGCCGACGGCTTCCTGGGCGATCTGGGAAAGGCGCAGGCCGCTTTCCACCTCGATGCCCTTCATGCACAGCACGAACGTCCTCCCTTCGGGCTTAAGCGATCGCACCTGCGCCATCACGCCCCGAAGCGCCTGCGAGGCGACCGAGACGCAGATCAGCTCCGCCTCAAGCGCTCTGGACAGGTCGCTCGTGAACTCGACGCCCTCGCCGAACGTCACCAGCCCGTTCGTCCGGGTCTGCCCAAGCCTTTGCAGGTGCGCAGAACCCGCCCGTCCGTAAAGCATCCCCCGATACCCCAGCGAATGCAGGTACCAGGCGATAAAGGAGCCCCAGCGCCCGCAGCCGATCACCGAAAAATCCATCCGTCGCCCCCCTTTTGTCCGTGTGATTATACCATAAGCGCGTACCGCTGTAAACGTTCTGTTCACGCGTCCCTTGAGGCGTACAGCGGGTTGGCGCCTCGCACCTCGCCTACCCCCGCCCTGCAAAGCGCCTCAAACGAAGCCCGCACGTCCTCCGGGACGTCCACGTGGGCGATAAAGTCTTTCCCCTTGGGTCCGTAGCCATTCGCGTCGTCCGTAAGCCGCGGAATTTCGCCCATGAGCAGGCTGGCGTAGCGCTCGACGCTCCACATGCCCCAAGGCGCGCTTTCATAGGCGAGCGCATCCCCCGCCTCGATCACCCGAACCGAATAGGTGGCAAAGTTTATGACCGTCGTGTCCGCGCCCCTGTATTTGCGCAGGCCGGCGTCCATGCGCCGCTGCATGGTGGCGTCCTGCGAGAGGATGATGGAGCGCGGCGAAAGGCCGTTTTCCCGCAGCAGCCGCAGAAGGTACGTCACGTTGTTGCCGCAGTTCGTGGAATCGCACTCCAGCAGGTCGGGCGTGAGGCCGTACCGCTCGCGAAGGTACGAAGAAAAGACCTGCGCCTCGGGCAGGCCCTGCGTCTCGACCGCCGGAAAAGCCTCGTGCATCCGATCCCGCAGCGTCTGCGTGGTATGCCCCTCGCCGCCCACGATTACGTACTTTTCAGCGACGTCGCGCTTCATGGCCTCCGCGAGGACGTCGCCGCCGCACAGGATGCTCCCGCCAAACAGCACCATCACGTCCGCACGGCGCATCCCGTATTGCCGGTGCAAGGCCTCCGGCGACAATTCAGGCACGTCCCGCATGCCGAGGAACGCTCCCAGCGCATTGAGGCAGCTCGCCTTCTGTTCGTTCGTCATTTTCCATCCGCCTCTCCGGTGAAAGCCATGCTGACGGCATCCTCTTATTTCGTTAAAATTATTGTATCATACATTCTAGACATATGATAGCGTAAAAGATGTAAAAAGTCAAGAAAATGATTTCTTTTGTCTGAAACATATGGTATATTATTTACAGGAGGGCGATGCTATTGGACATGGACAGGGATTCCTTTCAGAAGACCTTTCACTTTTCTGCGGACGCTTCAACTCCGCTGTACGTGCAGTTGGCGGCTTACTTAAAACATCAGATTCAAATCGGGGTGCTGAAACCCGGCGATAAGATGCTCGCCGAAAACGACATCGCAGAAATACTTCGCATCAGCCGCACCACCGTGCGCCTTTCCTTTAACCATCTGGTGGACGAAGGGCTCATCGTGCGCTATCGCGGAAAGGGATCGTATATTACAGAGCCCAAGTTGCGCCGCAACGTAAATTACCTTTATAACTTCACCGAAAACATCCGAGCTTCCGGCTCGCAGCCTTCCTCTTTCGTCCTTCGATGCGCGGTAGAAAAGGCCGATGAGATGGCTCAGGCAAAGTTGCTTTTGCCCACCGAAAACAAAGATGTCTTCGTGCTCGAACGGCTACGTCTGGCGGACGGCAAGCCGTTAATTCTGGAAACCTCCATCATTCCCTATTACCTGTGCCGCGGCATCGAGGGCGTCGACTTTTCCGCCGCATCCCTGTACGCCGTACTTCAAAATCAATACAATCTGCACATCAGCCGAGCGGAAGAAATTATTTCCGCCGTCGTCATCAAAAAGCCGCTCTGCATGCGGCTCGAATGTTCACCCGGATCGCCGGGTTATCGCATCGAACGCGTCTCCTATCTGGATACCGGCTATGCCTGCGAATATACGACCTCCGTCACCCGAGGTGACCGTTGCGTCTTCAAGCTGGACTTGTATCACGACAAAGAAACAAAAAACGATTCAGTCAATTTTAAGCGGCATCTAACGCCATAAAAGCAGCGGCATTCTCTCTTTGTATACGCTTATCGGCAGGTAGACAACCTTGCCGATTTTTTGTTTTTTTCAAAAATCCTCTTGACTTTTGCGTTTTCAAAATGTATCATACATTTGGAACAAATCAATCTTATTTATTCAAAGTAAACCCGTACACGCAATTGCTGTCATCAAAGAAAGGAGTGTTTTACGTGAAGGCGCTGTCCACCCAAAAGCCGTCAACGTACCCTCTGCTGTCCACACGCACCGTTCCTTCATTTTTTCCCGATTTCGCCGATGAAGACATCAAAAACGAGAATCATTTTATGAGCCCCTCCCTGCTTAGCAGGGCGGAGGCGTTGAACAATCGCACGGGCTATTGCTATGATCTATGGGACGGGTTGCAGGTTCACATCGAGAGGGCGCTCTAATGCATTCAAAAGGGGAAGGCCGCCTTTTTACACGGCAGCCTTCCCCTTTTCCATTTAATTAATGCTTTGGATTACTTTTCGATCAGGCTCTCGCCCGTCATTTCGGCGGGCTTGTCGACGTGCATCATGTCCAGCAGCGTCGGCGCCAAATCCGCCAGCCGTCCGCCCTCACGCAGCTTCGCGCCGATGAGCGCGTCGTCCACCACGATGACGGGCACCGGGTTGGTCGTATGCGCGGTGAAGGGCTCGCCCGTCACCGGGTCGACCATCTGGTCCGCGTTGCCGTGGTCGGCCGTGATGATCGCCCGGCCGCCTACGGACTGAATCGCCTCGACGATGCGGCCCACGCAGGCATCCACGGTGCGAACCGCCGCCTCCGCCGCCTCCATGACGCCGGTGTGGCCGACCATGTCGCAGTTGGCGAAGTTGAGGATCATCACGTCGTACTTGCCCGCGCGGATGAGCTCGACCGCCTTGTCGGTCACCTCTATGGCGCTCATCTCCGGCTTCATGTCGAACGTCGCGATCTTCGGGCTGTCGATCAGCACGCGGTCCTCGCCCGGATTCGCCTCCTCGACGCCGCCGTTGAAGAAGAACGTCACGTGCGCGTACTTCTGCGTCTCGGCGATGCGAAGCTGCGTGAGGCCGCGCTTTGAGAGGTATTCGCCCAACGTGTTCGTCAGGTGCACGGGCTTGTTGACCACCGCGATATTTTTGAACGTCTCGTCGTACTGCGTCATGGAGACGTAGTACACCGGCTTGTAGCCGCCCTTGCGCGCAAAGCCCGCGAAGTCGTCCATGATAAACGCGCGGGTGATCTGGCGCGCGCGGTCCGGGCGGAAGTTGAAGCAGACGACGGAATCGCCCGCATCGATTTTGCCGACGGGCTTTCCGCCCTCCATCACGACCGTGGGCTGCACGAACTCGTCCGTCTCGCCCTTGGCGTAGGAGATTTCCACCGCCTCGTGGCCGCTCGCCGCCTCCAGGCCCTCGCCGCAGACCATCGCGTCGTACGCGCGCTGCACGCGGTCCCAGATGTTGTCGCGGTCCATCGCGTAAAAGCGCCCCATGACCGTCGCGATTTTGCCCGCGCCGATCTCCCGGCACTTTGCCTCCAGCTCCAACACGTAGTCGATGCCGGAGGAGGGCGGCACGTCGCGGCCGTCGAGGAAGCAGTGGATGAACACGTTCTTCACGTCAAAGCGCTTCGCCATCTCGAGCAGCGCGTACAGGTGCGTGTTGTGGCTGTGCACGCCGCCGTCGGACACGAGGCCCATCAGGTGCAGCGCGCGGCCCGGCTCCTTCGCGTTCTCCATGGCCTTCACGAGCTCCGGCTTCTTGAACAGTTCGCCGTCCTGAATGTCCTTGGTGATGCGCGTCAGCTCCTGATAGACGATGCGGCCCGCGCCCATGTTGAGGTGGCCGACCTCGCTGTTGCCCATCTGGCCGTCCGGCAGGCCGACGTTCATGCCGCTGGCGCCGATCTGCGTGTGCGGGTACCTTGCGCTCAGCTTGTCCAGCACGGGCGTGCCCGCCTTGGTGATGGCGTTATAGGTCGGGTCGGGGTTGATGCCGAAGCCGTCCATGATGATGATCGCGGAAATGGGTTTTGCCATGCTATTCCTCCTGTAACAGCGCGGAGTCGAGGGCTTGCCCCTCAGGCTCCCGCTTCAGGGGCTTCATTCCTTTAGAAGCCCGTCCTTATTCAAAGTGAACGACCTTGGAGAAATCCTCCGCCTTCAGCGACGCGCCGCCGATCAGGCCGCCGTCGATTTCGGGCTTTTGCATCAGGCCGTGCGCGTTCTTCGGGTTCATGCTGCCGCCGTACTGAATGCGCACCTTGTCCGCCGCGTCGCCGTAGGCGCTGCGGATCGCCTCGCGGATGACGCCGATGGTCTCGTTCGCCTGCTCGTCCGTCGCGGTCAATCCCGTGCCGATCGCCCAGACCGGCTCATAGGCGATGACGACGTTCTCCACCTCGGCCGCCGTCAGGCCCGTCAGCGCCGTCAGCGTCTGATAGGTCACCAGCGTGTTCGTGTAGCCCGCCTCGCGCTGTTCCTTCTTTTCGCCCACGCAGACGATCGGGATCAGGCCCGCCGCCACCGCCGCGCGCGTGCGCAGGTTCACCGTCTCGTCCGTCTCGCCGAAGTACTGGCGGCGCTCCGAGTGGCCGAGGATGACGTACTCGCAGCCGGCCTCCTTGAGCATCGCGGCGGAAAGCTCGCCCGTGTACGCGCCGGACTCCTTCCAGTGCATGTTTTCCGCGCCGAGCTTGACGTTGGTGCCGCGGATCACCTCGTATACCGCCGCAAAGTTGACGGCCGGGGTGCAGACGACCACGTCGCAGTTCGCGTCCGCGACCAGCGGAACGAGCTCCTGCACGAGCTGCCTTGCCTCCGACGGGGTCTTGTTCATCTTCCAGTTACCAGCAATAATCGGCTTACGCATATTCGTTTCTCCTTTACACTATCTTGTCCTGCCTGCGTGCATGTCAAACCCCCGAACGGCGTTTGCGCCGTCCGGGGATTGAAAGGGGTTTTTACTTGTCGTCCAGCGCCGCGACGCCCGGAAGCGTCTTGCCCTCGAGGAACTCGAGGCTCGCGCCGCCGCCGGTGGAAACGTGGGTCACCTTCTTGGCAAAGCCCATCTGCTCCACGGCCGCCGCGCTGTCGCCGCCGCCGATGATCGTCACGCCGTCGCACTCGGCCATGGCCTTGGCGATCGCGCGGGTGCCGGTGGCGAAGTTCTCGAACTCGAACACGCCCATCGGGCCGTTCCAGACGACGGTCTTCGCGTTTGCGATTTCGTTGGCGAAGATCACCTGGGTCTTCGGGCCGATGTCCATGCCCTCAAAGCCGTCCGGGATCTCCTTGGAGTGCACGGTGATGCGCATCGTGTCGTTGGAGAAGTCGTTGCCCGCCTCGTTGTCGACCGGCAGCAGCAGCTTCACGCCCTTCTGCTTCGCCTTTTCCATCAGCTCCTTGGCCAGACCCACCTTGTCCTCCTCCAGCAGGGACTTGCCAATCTTGCCGCCCAGCGCCTTTTGGAAGGTGTAGCTCATGCCGCCGCCGATGATCAGGGTGTCGACCTTGTCCAGCAGGTTGTTGATGACGCCGATCTTGTCGGAGACCTTCGCGCCGCCCAGGATCGCCACGAACGGACGGTCGGGGTTCTCCAGCGCCTTGCCCATGATGGACAGCTCCTTGCCGATGAGGTACCCCGCGACCGCCGGGTGCAGCAGGTGCGCCACGCCCTCGGTGGAGGCATGCGCGCGGTGCGCGGTGCCAAACGCGTCGTTGACGTACACCTCGGCCAGGGAGGCGAGCTGCTTTGCAAACTCCGGATCGTTCTTTTCCTCTTCCTTGTGGAAGCGGACGTTCTCGAGCATCATCACGTCGCCGTCCTTGAGCTCGGAGGCGAGCTTCTGGGCGTCTTCCCCGACGACGTCCTTCGCCAGCTTGACTTCCTTGCCCAGCAGCTGCGTCAGGCGCGCCGCGACGGGCGCGAGGGAGTACTTCATGTTGAACTCACCCTTCGGACGGCCCAGGTGAGAGCAGAGGATGACCTTCGCGCCGTGGTCGATCAGGTATTGAATCGTCGGCAGCGCGCCCTTGATGCGGTTTTCATCGGTGATGTTTTTGTTCGCGTCCAGCGGGACGTTGAAGTCACAGCGGACGAGCACTTTCTTGCCGGAAACCTGAATGTCTTCGATCGTCTTCTTGGCCATGATTACACTCCTCCAATTTTCATGCCGCAGCACGATGGTACATTATGGTTGCAGACGCCAGGGCATCTGTGTCCATTCTTCTTCCATTTTATCACGCGCCGGGGGGTCTTGTCGAGCCCTTTCCGGCGGCGATCCAGTTAAAAAAATATCAATCGGAATGGGTCAGCCTGTCCACTTTCAATCCGCCAGCAGGGCGAGCATGCGCTTGGCCGCGCCCTCGTCCGTCACCAACAGCTCGTGCGGGTGGCCGCGCATGACGGCGATGATCGCCTCCGCCTTGCTGGAGCCCGCCGCCACGGCGATCATCGCGCGGATGTGCGAAAGCGACTCCAGGCTCACGCCGATGTTCGCCGCCGCGTAGACCACCTCGCCCTGGGCGTTGAAGAAGTAGCCGTAGGCCTCGGCCACGCCGCCCCGGCGAAACATCTCCCCCGCCTCCTCCTCGCTGAGGCGGCGGTGGTGGGCCAGGTCGTCCGCCCGCCCGACGCCGTGGAGCAGCACGTCGGCCCGCTGGATGATCTCCAGCACCTCGCGCACCTCCGGCAGCTCCATCACGGCCTGCAGCGCCCGGCCGTCCACGCGGTCCGGGATGTGCAGCAGCCGGTTGTGGC
>JAEXCG010000190.1 GCA_023402355.1 Bacillota bacterium
CGAAGGGGTCGCCGTCTGGTCGCGCACGGGCAGCGAGGTGCTGGTGCGCGAGCTGGGGCTCGTCGGCTTCGACGTTCCCTCGGCCCTCGCCGTGCTGCACCGCGCGCTGGGTGCGGCCGTCTATCGCGTGCGCCTGGCGCCGGGCATGTCCTCCGGGGAAATGACGCCGTTTGGGATGATCCGCTGGTTTGCGTCCCCTCCGGCCTTGACCGCGCCGGGGTATCTGTCCCTTGCGCTGGATTAGAGCGGCCCGCAGTTCTTGCTTGGCGTCACGCGCCGAAGGTCGGAACGGAAGCACGCAGATCAGCACAGGACGAGCGACGCCCGCGCAAAAGCGCGGGCGTTCATGGATTTTGAATCAACCTTTACGGCCGCCTTGACGCAGGGCCGTCGCTCCTCGGACGCGATCTCGTGTCTTCCCCGGACGGCTCAGCGCTGTCCGCTCGCGTATTGAGAGGGCTTTTTGCCCGTATACTGATAAAACACCTTGCTGAAATAGGAGGAATCCTCATAGCCCACGCACGCGGCCACGTCGCGCAGGAGCATGTCCGGCCGCTCCTGCAGCAGCGCCATGGACGCCTCCATTCGCTGCTTCATCAGGTAGGTGTTGAAGGTCGTGTCGCTGTACTTGCGAAACAGGCGGCTGAGGTAGGTCTGCGAGATGCCCAGCTCGTCGCAGACGCTCTGCACGCTGAGCGGTTTCGCGTAGTTTTCCTCGATGTAGCGGATGGCAAAATCGTAGAGCTCGCGGGCGGAGAGCTTCCGGTCGCGGGCGTTGCTCTCGTCGTCGAACAGCACCGTGTACACCCCGGTCAGCAGCTCGCCGTAGGACGAGGCGTACAGGAACAGGTCTGCGATGCTGCTCTCCATCTGGTCGTAATTGGCCTTGACCGCCGGCACGATGCCCGCGAGGTTCAGCACGATCTGCTGCACGAGATGATAGACCTGCTGCTGGGGGTAGGCTTCCGTCTCGAGGGTGGCGGCGAGGTTGAGAAAGTACTCCTTTACGTTGCCGTACTTGCCCGTCGTGCAAAAGAAGTTGAGCTGGTTCATCTCGGCGGGCGTGAGGAGCGGCGCGCGGGGAACATGGGGGCTCAGGGCGAGCGGCAGGATCTGGTGTTTCCCGATGACGGACTGTCTTTGAAGCGCGGGGAACGCCTGCTTCAAAAAGTTGTGCAGCATCACGACGGGCTGCGGGGTGGGCTGGTAGATCACCGTCCACGTGGTCAGGCCGGAGCGCTGCGCCATATACACGCTGATGTCGGACAAAAAGCGCTCCAGCTCGCTGCTGGGGAAGACGAGAATCTGTTCCTCGTCGTCCCGCCCGCGCAGCGCGAAAAAGTGCTTGTCGACGGGAAAGATCAGCGAGGTCGCCCGCAGGGCGCTCTGCTGGCGCGGGTCCGTGCCGCCCCACCGGATGAGGGCGAAGCGGTAGTCCTGATGGGCGTAATACCGGACGATGTCTTCCTTTAAGAAGGGCAGGCCGCAGGCGATGGCCGGCAGGATCACGGCCGCGTGGCTGGAATGCTCCTCGTCCAGCGCCGCTTTGAGCTTGGACAGCACCTGCTTCATCTGGGAAATGCCCACGGGCTTGAGGATGTAGTCGTCCACCGCGGCCTGGATGGCGCCCTGCGCGAAATCAAATTCGGCGTAGCCGCTGATGACGACGATGTGGATGTCCTGTTGAAGCCTGCGCGCCAGCTTGGCGAGCTCGACGCCGTTCATCCTCTGCATCGCGATGTCGGTGATCAGCACGTCGACCGCATGGGCCTGCAGGTATTCATAGGCCTGCTCGCCGCTGGGGCAGGTACCTATTACCTGAAAGTCCGGCGCATATTTTTCGATGATGCTCTGTATAAAGCGCAGAGCGGGCAGCTCGTCGTCCACCAGCAACACCTGATAAGGCACGAAGACCCCTCCCCTCAAACCGATCGCAAGGCGAATGCCGGTTTATTATACCATGGGCCCCAAAAAAGAAAAAGCGCTGTGCCGGATTCTCTTGTGCGTAGTGCACGATTTTCCAAACCCCGGAGGCTCCGATCGAATTTTAGGAGCGGGTGTGTTGAATCCTCCGGCGCAAACGGGCCCTGAAAAAAGTATAATGGGGGCGAATAAGGGACGGAGTGTCGCACAGCCGCAGGGGAACTGTCCCTCATAGAAAGGAAGGACCCGATGAAAAAGCTGTCTTTACTGCTTGCCGCCGTCATGCTGATGTCCTGCGTCGGCACATCGTCGCCGGCTGAGGGCACGGCCGCCGAAAAGCCGTACGTAACGAACGTGACGGTGGTCGAGGCCGCGGGCGATCAGGCCGCGCTGGAAGCGCACGTCAAAAACGTCATGGAGGTCGACGGCCTGCGCTTCAAGGATTTGAACGGCAACGGGACCCTCGACGTATACGAGGACTGGCGCCAGGATGTGGACGCCCGCGTGGCCGATCTGCTGGCGCAGATGACGCTGGACGAGAAGATCGGTTCCCTGTATCACGCCTCGACCGGCGGCACGTTCACGTCGCTGTACCCCTACAACGACGCGTTCCTCTTCAGCGACGAGGGCACCGTCGAGGTGGACGGAACGCTGTACGTGCCCATGTATCACTCCATCGTGAGCGACAACGTGACCACCTACCTGCACAACGTCAACGGCACGCCCTCCGAGCTCCTGTACGAGAACAACACCTTTCAGGAGATCGGCGAGAGCACCCGCCTGGGCATCCCGATCGTGCTGAGCTGCGACCGTTCCTACAACTCCTTCGCCGGCATGGTAAACATGGCCAACTACGCCTTCGGCGTAGCCCACGACGAGGAGCTGCTGTACAGCCTGGTCGCGCAGTACGCCAAAGAAGAGCGCGCGCTCGGTTTCCACGTTCCATTCCACACCTACGGCGTGGAGATCGGCTCCTGGTACGGCGAGGACCCGAACTACATCGCAAAGATGACCGCGTGCGAGACCCGCGCCTACGAGGAAAACGGCGTGAGCGCCTGCACGAAGCACTTCGTAGCCCGCGGCGGCCGCTCCGGCTACGCCAAGGCCAAGAGCCCCGCGAACCTGCTGGAAAGCTGGCTGGTGGGCTGGCAGTCCGCGGTGGACGCAGGCACGTCCTGGGTCATGCTCAACAACGGAAGCCTGCTGAGCGACTGCTACGTGACCTACGACAAGGCCTCCATGGACATTCTGCGCGGCACGCTGGGCTACGACGGCTGCGTCGTCACGGACTGGCCCATGTGGATCGGCCTCCCCTCCGCCGCCGGAACGACCTGTGACGGCGTCGACCTTTCCGCCTGCACGCTGCCCGAGCTGTACGCCCTCATCATGAACGCGGACGTGGACCAGATCGGCTGCTTCTTCATGGTCGACGACGAGGAAGTCTCTCAGGAGGTGTTGGACGCCAAGTATCCCGGCATGCAGCAGCCCCAGTGGCCCTCCGCGATGAAGGAGGCCATCGAGACCGGCCTCGTCTCCATGGAGACGGTGGACCGCCACGTCGCGCGCGTGCTGCGCAACAAGTTTGAGCTGGGCCTCTTTGAAGATCCCTACGGCTCGCTGGACGAGGTCATGGCGCTGGTCGCCTCCGACGCGTACAGGGAAAGCTACGAAACCACCCCGCTTGAGACCATCGAGGACGTATACGCCGCCCGCGCGGAGCGCACCAACGAGATGGAAATCGCGCTCCAGACCGAGTCCACCGTCCTGATGAAGAACGACGGCGGCCTCCTGCCGCTCGCCAAAGGCGCGAAGGTCTACGTGACCGGCACGAGCAGGGACGCCGTCGAGATGGACAAAGCCGCCATGGCCGCTTACGGCACGGTAGTGGAAACCCCCGAGGAGGCGGACGTGGTGATCGTCCGCGCGCTGACGCTGGACGATTCCGCCGAGGTCCTGATCGAGGACGCGCAGGACGCGGGCAAGCCCGTGGTCTTTGTCGCGCAGGGCACGGTCTCCGAGTTCCCGAACAGCTTCATGATCGAAAACAGCGCCGCGCTGATGATGACCACCTACAACTGCACGCCCGATCACGGCTCCTCCATGGGCGACTTCTTTCACTACACCCTGCCCTCCGTGCTGGCGGACATGGTGTTCGGGGAAAAGGAGCCGTCGGGCAAGCTGCTGTACAACATCGCCCGCACGGACGACGACGAAAACCTGGACTGGGGCGAGCTGCAGTACGATTACGGCATGGACATCGGAACGCGCCTGTACATCGCCGCCACGGTGCGCGCCAACCCCAGGGCCGAAATCCCCACCAACCTGGGCGACGTGATCTACGAGGCCGGTTTCGGCATGCGCTACGCGCAAACCCCGGCCCTCGACGTGAACACGGTCGTGACCCGGCAGGTGCTCAATACCGTGACCACGGAATCGAACGGCTCCACCTCCACCTCCGTCTCCTCGGTCAATCAGCCCGTCGTTTCCGGCGAGCCCTTCCCCGTGTACATGATCGTGGAGAACAGCGGCGCGGACGGCACGAATTTTATCGAGATTAGGGAAGGAGATACCCTCCTTGCGTCTAAATACATCACCGTGAAGGGCGGCTCCTTCATCGTCGTCAGGATGGATGTCGCCGTCGAGGGCGCCGGAGAACACGAGCTCAGCGTCGCCGGCAACCCCCTCACCGTGACGGTCGGCGAGTAACCCCGTTTCCCCTTCGCGCGGGAAGGGACGCCCCTCCCGCGCGTTCCCCCCTTCAACATCGAAAGAAAGGTGGCCTATCCATGAGCAAAATGAAGAAATTCCTGGCGGGCACGATGGCATCCATGATGCTGATGACCGGCGCTTTCGCGCTGGCGGACGAGCGCCCCAACATCACCTGCCACAAGGCGGACGCCCTCACCATCGACGGAGACCTGAGCGACTGGAACCTGGACTCCCCCGCGGTCGTGAAGGACGCCTCGCAGGTCATCCGCGACCTGTCCTTCTGGCAGGGCGAGAACGATTGCAGCATGACCGTCTACACCGCCTATGACGCGGAAAACCTCTACCTGGCCTTCGACGTGACGGAGGACACGGTGTACGGCGCGATCGAAATGCTGCCCATCGACGGCGAGGACAACCTGAAGCTGTACCTCTCCACCGACCCCGCGGCGGACCCCGAACGGACCGCTTACGGCACCAACGACTTCCTGGTCTACATCATCATGGACGAGGGCTATTGGGACACCGCCATCGACCGCTCGATGGTCGAAAAGGACGCCCGCCAGCGCTTCGTCAGCGCGGGCATGGACGGCGGCGAGAGCGTGATCGAAAACTTCGCCTGCGCGTCGGAGCGCACCACGACCGGCTTTATCTTTGAGTGCGCGATCCCGTGGGCGACCTTCTCCAACAAGAACATCCCCGTTTACACGCCCGCTTCCGGCGACACGCTGTCCGTGGACTTTGCGATCACCGACATCAGCTACCCCTGCCCCGGCACCGAGTACATCCCGCAGATGGCCTGGACCGGCACGCAGGAAATCGGCACCAACCCAAGCCTGTGGGGCAGCATGACGCTTGAATAAAGCAAAAAGGGCAGGATCGGCGCTTCCAGACGGAATCTCCCGATCCTGCCCCTTTTTATTGGGGTGAATTTCGATGAAAAAGATGTTCTTTGCGCTTTGCGCCTGCCTCTGCCTGCTCTGGGCGGGGGCCGCGGGCGCGGAGGTTCTGCGCGCGTCGCCCGACGGCATGAGCCTGACGGAGGCGCTGGCGCTCGCGCAGGACGGAGACAGGATCGAGCTCGCGGACGGCGTGTACGCGCAGCCCGCGGAAACCTTTCCCCTGACGGTGCAGCGCGCCGTCACCGTCTGCGCCGCGCAGGGGGCCCGGCCTGTCATCGACGCGCCCGCGTTCCTGGCGGCGTTTCGCGTGGAGGCGGACGGCGTGACGTTCCGCGGCCTCGACGTGCGCATGCGCAGGACGGGCTTTTACGCCCTGGGCGACGACATGACCCTGGACGGCTGCTCCATCTCGCTCGCGGACCCGGACTGGCGGACGTCCTCCTGCGGCATCTGGATGGGCGGCATCCGCCGCGCGAACGTCCTCGGCTGCGCCTTCACCGGGTGCAGCATCGCCATGGCCGGACCGCCGCTGTCGGAGACGAGCCACCTGGTGCCCGTGCTGACGGGGCTCTTCGAGGTGGGGGAGGACGTCGAGTTCTTTACCTCGCACACGATCAGCGGCTGCACGGTCAACGGCAAGCCGCTCTTCTACGCGGCAAACGAGGATTTTGTCAGCGCGCCCGCGGACGCGGGACAGGTCATCATCGCCAACTGCGGGGCGGCCGTCGTCGAGGACGTGGACGTCTCCCGCGCCAGCATGGGCATGGAGATTACCTATTGCGCGCACGTGCAGGTGACGCGCTGCAAGGCGGACGAGTGCGGCGTGTTCGGCATCTACCTTGCGAAGAATCGGGGCGGAGACGTGATCGACAGCTCCTGCGAGGGGACGAACCACGGCATCGACATCCGCGCTTCGCAGGATATCAACGTGATCGGATGCCGCGCAAACGCCTGCGATCAGGGCATCTTCTTTTCCAAGGTGGATCGCGGCCTGGTCAAGGACTGCACGGTGACCGCCACGGGCCAGGGCTATTTCTTCGCGGGGGGCAACCACAGCCAGATCGACGGCTGCGTGGCGATAGGCTGCGAGAACGGCTTCAACATCCAGAAGGAAAACGACATGCTCATCACCCGCTGCACGCTTCGTAAAAACAGCATCTGCGCGGCGAGGCTGGACGGTTCCCCCACGGTCTTTTCCGGCAACACCCTGGAGGACAACTGGGTCGGCATCATGGCCTACGGCGAGGTGCCGTTCATGATCGTGGACAACGAAGTGAAAAACAGCGGTTCCTGCGGGCTGTACCTGCGGGACATCGCCTTCAGCCGGATCAGCGGAAACGCGATTACGGAAAGCCAAAAGAGCAGCATGCAGGCCGTCGGCGAGATGGCGGGCTCGCTGTTTACCGGAAACCGGCTGGACCTGGCGTGCGAGCTCTTAAAGGG
>JAEXCG010000205.1 GCA_023402355.1 Bacillota bacterium
CTCGTCCCCCGCACGCACGCCCGGTCCGTCCGCACAACCGGGCCCGGCCTGCCGTAGGGGCGGGGTTTCCCCGCCCGCGTCCCCCCGCGCCACCTCTGACGTTCGCTATTCCGATACACAAGTTCGCCGCATCGAACGGCCCGTTCGCCGTCCCCCGCGTCCCCTCGCGTCCCCTCCGCGTCCCCCTTCCGTTCGCCATCCCGATATACAAATTCGCCGTACCGAACGGCCCCGAACTGCCCTCCGGCCTTCCCGACGTCTCAGTAGACGCTTCCGGCCTCCCGGACCAGCGCTTCCAGCAGCGCCTGCATCTTCCCGACCGCGGGGTGCGCCTCCAGTTCGTACGCCGCCGCCAGCCGCCTGATCCGCGGGAAGGCGAGCCAGGTGCTTCCGCGCTCGTCCTCGAAGATGGAGATCCGAAGCGGCAGCTCCAGCGAGATGCTCTGGTCGGCCTGCATCAGGCCCGTGCCCACCTCGGGGGAACCGAACGCCAGCACCGTGGTCGGCCGCAGCGCAAGCCCCGCCTCCCGCGCGTTGCGGGCGTGGTCGAACTTGGCGAACAGGGGGATGTTCCGCCGCCTGAGCGCCGCCTCCAGCCGCTCGACGCTCCTGTCGGCCGGGAACTGCCCCTCCAGCAGGAACAGGCTGTTGTCGTCGTAGCGCGTGGACAGCAGGTCGCCGAACGCCCCGGCGATGCGCCGCCCCAGGTTGGTGAAGTCCACGCCCTCGCGGTTGGCGAGCAGCGTCACGCAGACCAGCTCCTCCGGGTGCGTGAAGCGGCTCAGGAAGGCGGAAAACCCCGGCGCCGAGCCCTTGATGTCCATCAGGCCGCGGTGGTGATAGAACTGCCACCCCGCCGCCGCGGGCGCCTCGCTCCCGTCGGGGAGCCGCCAGGGCGCGTAGACGAGCGCGCGATGCGCCGCCTCGTGGATCAGCACGGAGCCCGCCAGCCCAATATCCCAAAACGAGATGTCCTGCGCGGACGCCCAGACGTCCGAGAAGCCCCGCAGCGCGGTGGAATGCACGCGCCGCACCGCCCGTCCCTCGCCGTCGTAGCTGGCGGCGGGCTCCGTCGGGTCGATGTAGAGACGGTCCGCCTTGAAGGCCTGGTGCACGTTGCCCGTGAGGCTCACGTCCTCGTGCCTGAACTTGCCGTCCAGGTCCTCCGCAAAGCCCGTGTGGCGCAGCCCCAGAAAGTCGATCTGCCGCCGCGTGACGAAGTCGCGGTAGCGCATGGCGCTGACCCGCTCCACGATCTCGGTCAGCAGCAGGAAGTTGGTGGCGCTCATCTCCACGCGCGTGCCGGGCGCAAAGGACAGCGGCGTCCCCTGCACCAGCGCGACCAACTCCGGGAAGCTCCACTCCTCAAAGGGGCAAAAGCCCTCGGCCCGGCGCACGTCGGGCAGGCCCGTGGCGTGACGCAGCATTTGCAGCGCGGTGACGGGCCGCCAGGCCTCCGGCAGCTCCGGGATGTAGCGCCCGGCGGGGGCGTCCAGGTCGAGCAGGCCGTCCTCCACGAGCTGCATCACCGCCACCGCCGCGAACGCCTGCGAGATCGGGCCGACCGGCCACATCGTGTTGGGCGAGGCCAGCCGCCGCTGCCCCGCGTCGGACAGGCCGTAGCCCACCACCCGGGGGATGTAGGGTGCCTGCACGATGGCCAGCGTCAGCCCCGGTATCCGCTGCTCCTCCATGAACGCCCAGATCATCTGATCCACCGTCCGCCCCAGATACGAGGTATCGGCGCTTCCGCGCACCTTCATCGTTTCGTTCGCGTTTGTGTTCATCTTGTGCCATCCTTTCTTCGCCCTGCGCCGGGCGGACGGTCCGCTTCGCTACTGTAATTCAATCAATTACAGTCTTTACTGTAACAATATCACTTACAGAAAACGTTGTCAATAGATTGCACAAAATAAAGAAAATTTTCTGGTATGTTCCAATATCGCTTGCTTCTTTCGGCTTCCCATGTTATACTGATACCAAGTTAAGCCGTGCTGGATCTGTCGGCGGCTGGTCCGCCGATGCCGGAATCCATCCACTTGGGTTTCAGTCTAGGATCTCAGGTTTACGTCAGTCTCTGGTTTTTCAAAAGTCTCTGGTTTACGTGGGTCTAAGGTTTTTCCAAATCTCGGGTTTACGTCAGTCTCTGGTTTTTCAAAAGTCTCTGGTTTACGCGGGTCTAAGGTTTTTCCAAATCTCAGGTTTGCGTCAGTCTCTGGTTTTTCTAAATCTCGGGTTTACGTTGGTCTAGGGTTTTCACAAATCTCAGGTTTACGTCAGTCTCAGGTTTTTCTAAATCTCTGGTTTACGTCAGTCTTGGGTTTTACGGGTGAATCTGTCAAGGGTCAATCGTAAATCCGGCATGCTTAACTTGAGGGCGGGGCTATGTTTCATAGCCCCGCTTTTCTGTGTCCTTCAAAGAAAGCGCGGACGGTCCCTCCGGGTCGTCCGCGCGGATCGGGCGTTTTCTATTCCTCGCCCGGCTCGGGGCAGACGTATCGCGGCAGGCCCCGGCTGTGCTTCCCGTACTCGATCGCCTCCGTCGGGCAGCGGCAGATGCAGGCCATACAGTGGGTGCAGTCCTTCCCCCACACGGGCCTTCCCGCCTCCAGCCGCACGTTGCCAAGCGGGCAGACGGCGGCGCACTTCCCGCAGGAGACGCACGCGTCGGTCGCGTAAAACTTGCCCGCGTGCACGAACGCCGGGTAGAACGCGGCGTTGACGGGCCCGCTGCGCAGCCTGTCCCGCCACGTCGGGGCGGGGGCGCAAAGCGCCTCGCCGCCCTTCATCCGGCGGGCGGCCTCGTCGATCGCGCGGTCCGCCTGCCGGACGAGCGGCAGCGCCTCCGCCGGCGACGGCGTGGCGAACAGCGCGACGTAGTTTTCCGGCATCTTGATTTCGGCGCAGCCCCGGTAGCGCAGCCCCTTGGCCGCGCACAGCGACTTCAGGTACCTGCCCGCGTCCCCGATGTTCCCGCCGCAGGTCATCACGAAGTACATCTCGCGGCTGCCCGTCAGCTCCGTCTTCCTGAGCCACGCCTGCACGACGCGGGGAATCCTCCACGCGTAGGTCGGGGTGACGACGACCCACGGGCGCTCCGAGTGCATCCGCGAAAAATCGCGCCCGCGAATTCGTTCAAACAGGTCGGTCGCCTCGTCCCCGAGGGCCCCGGCGATCCGTCTGGCGGCGTGCGCGCTGTTTCCCGTTCCCGAAAAGTAAAGAATCATGCTGCTAACCTCCGTTGCGGTTTCAGTGGGGGGTGCTGATGTGGCGGATGCTCGCGTAGATGAGGTCGATCAGCCCGGCGATCTCCTTCCACTGCGTGCCGTCCACGCTCAGGTAGTAAAAGTTGCGGGTTCCCTCGCGCCGCATTGCGACGATGCCCGCGTCCCTCAGGATTTGCAGGTGGTGCGAGACGGAGGGGCGCGTCAGGTGCGCCTTTTGCGCGATCTCCCCGACGCGCACGCCCGACAGGTCGCTTTGCAGCAGCACGAGCAGGATGAGCTGCCGCGTCTCGTCTCCGATGGCCGTGAACGCGTTCCGGCACGCCCGGAAGCCCTCCACGATCCGCCGCGTCGTCTCTTCGCATTCCGTTTCCATGTCGTTCACCTCTACAGATAGCGGACGTCGAGCGCCTCGCGCGGGGCGGAGCGCAGGAACCGCACGTCCGGGTAGCCCAGCACCAGCGTCATCGCCGCCCGCTTGCCGCCGGGCACATGAATCGCCTTTTTGATTTTGCGCGAGGCGTTCACCGCCGTGGTGAAGAACCCGCTGTACAGGACGCCGAGCCCCTGCGCCTCCGCGACGAACTCCATGTTCTGCGCGGCGAGGATGCCGTTCGTCCTGTCCTTTGCCAGAATCACGATCGCGGTGGGCGCGCCGAAGAAGAAGAACCGGTCGTCGACGGCGCGGTTTCGGGCCATCGGGCTGAAGCGGTCCGCGAACGGCTTGATCCGCCGGAACAGGCCCACCGCCATTTTCTCGATCCGGTCCTTCTCCCCCTCGAGCACGACGAAGGACAGGTCCTGCGCGTTTTTCGCCGTGTGCGTGAGCCTGCCCGCCTCCAATATTCGTTCGAGCGCTTCCCTGGGGATTTCCCTCTGCGCGAACCTGCGGACGCTTCGCCGGAAGCGGATGACGTCCAGAACCTCCTCCGGGTCGAGGCGCGCCTCCCCGCGCTTTTCGGCGGGCGCCTCGCCGCAGCCGTCGATCGAGACCGCCTGTTTCGGGCAGACCGCGACGCAGTGCCCGCACATCAGGCAGTCCTCCAGCCGGGTTTGCGCTTTCCGGTTCCGAATCGCCAGGGCATGCGCGGGGCACGTCCGCTCGCACAGCCCGCAGCCGACGCACCGGTCCAAATCTATCCTCACCTGATGCCGCTTCATAGCTTTCCCCTTTCGTCAACGATGATTAACCATTATACCGGGTGCGGGCCGCGCGGACAACATCGGTAAAGAAACTCGTTACCGTTCCGGCTGCGGGCAGTGGCGGGCAGTGCCCGCTCCCACTTCCGAACAACCTCTCCCGCTTCCCGCGTTCCTTCCGTGGCCGACGCCCGGCGGGCGGCGGGCGGTGCCCGCTCCCACTTCCGAACAACCTCTCCCGCTTCCCGCGTCTCCTTCCGTGGCCGATGCCCGGCGGGCGGGCGGGCAGTGCCCGCTCTCACTTCCGAACGGCTGCTTCCGCTTCCCGCGTTGCCTTCCGTGGCCGACGCCCGGCGGGCGGCGGCGGGCGGGCAGTGCCCGCTCTCACTTCCGAACGGCTGCTTCCGCTTCCTGCGTTTCCTTCCGTGGCCGACGGCGGGCAGTGGCGGGCGGGCGGTGCCCGCTTCCACTTCCGAACAATCTCTTCCGCTTCCCGCGTTTCCTTCCGTGGCCGACGCCCGGTGGCGGCGGGCGGGCAGCGGCGGGCGGTGCCCGCTCCCACTTCCGAACAACCTCTTCCGCTTCCCGCGTTTCCTTCCGTGGCCGATGCTCGGCGGGCGGGCAGGCGGGCGGCGGCGGGCAGTGCCCGCTCCCACTTCCGAACGGCTGCTTCCGCTTCCCACGTTTCCTTCCGTGGCCGACGGCGGGCAGGCGGGCGGTGCCCGCTTCCACCTCCGAACAACTGCTTCCGCTTCCCGCGTTTCCTTCCGTGGCCGACGCCCGGCGGGCAGGTGGGCAGTGCCCGCTCCCACTTCCGAACGGCTGCTTCCGTTCCTCACGTTTCCTTCCGTGGCCGACGGCGGGCGGGCTGGCGGGCAGGTGGGCGGTGCCCGCCCCCACTTCCGAACGGCCTCTCCCGCTTCCCGCGTTTCCTTCCGTGGCCGATGCCCAGTGGGCAAGCGATGCCCGCTCCCCGCGTTCTCACGCGTGCTCGGCGGGCGAAATCTCATCGTGTATTTTAGCCAGGTACGGCTTCGCAAATCCTGTCCGGGGCAATGAGGGGCCCGTGCGCGCCGCTTGTACCGCACGGGCATGCCAAAAGGCGGGGGCCCACAGACGCTGTCTGTGGGCCCCCGCCGCGTTTCCCCTGTTTCCCTTTGCGCTCACCCGATCACCCCGCAGGCGCGCAGGGCCTGCCCGATGGCCTCGATGGCGATGGGCTTGCCCACGTGGGCGTTCATGCCCGCCTGGCGGGCCGCCTGCACGTCCTCGGTGAAGACGTTCGCGGTCATGGCGATGATCGGCACGTCCTTCGCCCGCGGGTGGCCGCAGCCCCGAATGGCGCGCGTGGCCGCGTAGCCGTCCATCACCGGCATCTGCACGTCCATGAAGATCGCGTCGAAGTCGCCCGGCGCCGAGTCCTCAAACGCCCGCAGCGCCTGCTCGCCGTCCTCGGCGCAGACGACCTGCGCGCCCGCCGTCTCCAGCAGGTTCTTCGCGATGAACAGGTTGATGGGGTGGTCCTCCGCCAGCAGAAAGCGCCTGCCGGTCAGGTCGGGCAGCTGCGCCTCGTCCGCCCCGGCCGCGGCCCCCGGCGCGCGGCAGCTGTCCCCGACCTTGAAATGCACCGTCGCGGTGAACGTCGTGCCCTCGCCGGGGCTGCTCTTCACCTGAATCGTGCCGCCCATGGCCTGCACGATGCTGCGGGCGATCGAAAGGCCCAGGCCGGTGCCCTCCACCCGGTTGACCGTGGAGTCGATCTCGCGCTCAAACGCCTCGAAGATCTTCGCCTGGTTCTCCGGCGCGATGCCGATGCCGGTGTCCGAGACGCTGACGACGAAGGCCGCGTAGGCGCCGCCCTCGCGCTCCTCGCCGTCCGGGCGCTCGGGCACCTCCTCCACCCGCAGGCGCACGCTGCCGCCCTCGGGCGTGAACTTGCTCGCGTTGTTCAGCAGGTTGATGAGCACCTGGTTGAGGCGCAGCATGTCGCCCAGCAGGCATTCGTGCTCGATGCCCAAGAGCTCCACCGCGAAGTCCTGCCCCTTCTCGCTGCACAGGGGGCGGATGATCGACTCGGCGCGCGCGACGGCGGCCCGCAGCTCGAACGGCTCCTCCGTGAGCACCAGGTGCCCGCTCTCGATCTTCGCCACGTCCAGCACGTCCCCGATCAGGGAGAGCAGGTGCTCCGACGAGGTCGTGATGACCTCCAGCCCCCTTTGCACCTCCTGCGGGTCGTCAGCGTGCGCGCGCGTGTAGCGCGCCATGCCCACGATGGCGTTCATGGGCGTGCGGATGTCGTGCGACATGTTGGAGAGGAAGCGGGTCTTCGCCTGGTTCGCGCTCTGCGCGTCCTCCAGCGCGGTCTGCAAGGCGTCGCGCATGCGCGAAAGCTCCAGCAGGCGGCGGTTCAGCTCCTCGTTCGCCCGCTCGATGGCCTCGCGCGCGTTCACCCGCGCCGTCACGTCCTTGCTCAGCAGGTAGGCGTAGCGGCAGCCGTCCTGCTCCCCGAAGAACGCCGCGCACTCGAACCAGACCGTCTGCCCGCCGCTCGTGATGCGGTAGTCCAGGCTGCGCCCCGCCTGCGCCGCCCCGGCGCGGGACAGGCGCTCCGGCCCGCAGAAGTCTCGCAGCGCCGGGACGTCGCGCGGGTCGATCAGCTCGTCGCAGACCCGGGCGAAGTAGTCCCCGAAGTCGGTTTCCGAGATCGGCAGAAACGCGCGCGCCTTCTCGCTGTAGAGCTCCTGACGGCAGGCGAGCGTCGAGAGGTTGACGATCACCTGAAAGTCGTACTCGTGCGTGGTGATCTCCGACAGCCGCCTTTCGCGCGCGCGCACGCTCGACTCCGCCTCCTCGCGCAGCCGCTGCGTGTGCTGGCGCTGGCGCTCGCGCCCGTAGGCCCAGAGCACGAACACAGAGAGCGCGATGCCCAGCACCATCACGCCCTGAATCGCCAGCAGCATCAGGCGCACGTCTTTCGTCTGCCCGGTCAGGCTCCCGGCGGGCACCAGCGCCGCCAGCCGCCAGTCCGCGTTCGTCTCGCAGGGCATGAGGTAGAGGAAGGCCTCCTCCCCGTCCGCCCGCACGCTGTACAGCCCGCTCCCGCCCGCCTGCGCGTCCCGCGCCAGCCGCGTCACCTGCTCGCGTTCGCTGCCCGACGCGAGCAGCGCCTCGTAGATCGTGCCGCCCGCATCGTCCAGCCCGCCCGCGGGCCCGTCCTTCACCGTGAAGCGCCCGTCGCGCGCGGAAAAGACGTAGGCGTGGCCCGCGCCCTCGCGGAATGTGAACAGCGCGTCCGAGTAGTAGCGCTCCGCGGGCAGCAGCGCGTAGACGGCGCCGACGGCCTGCACGCCCAGGTACACGGGCGACTGAATCAGCACGTGCGTGTAAACGCCGTCCTCCGCGAGGCAGGAGGACACCGCCTCCTCGCCCAGCGAGAGCGCGCGCTCGGTCGCGGGGAGCTGCGAAATGTCGAAGGCCTCGCCCTCGCTGGAAAAGCCCACGCCCGTCCCGTCCACGTAGTAGAGGGCCGTCAGCTCGTTGCTGTAGCGAAACAGGGTCATCGAGTGCAGCATCGCCTGCTCCGAGTAGCCCGCGACGCGCGCGGCGAAGCGGCGCATCATCTGCACGTCCGCCGAAAGCGCGCTGTCCACCCCGCGCCGGATCACCCCGGCGGAGGTCTTGAGCGCGTCCACGGCGTTTTCCTCCAGCCCCGCCGCGATGCGCCCGCACAGCAGCGGCACGAACAAAAGCATGCCGCACAGCAGCACGGCGGCGCAAAGCAGCGCCGCAATCCCCCTCGCGGGGCGTTTTCTTTGATTCTTCATGACATACTCCCTGCCCGCGCGATCTGCCGCCCGCCTGCGGGCCCGCGCCGGGTCATTCCCAGCCATTATAGCATTTTGGCGGCGGGATTTCGACGCCTTTGTGAAACTTTGCGCGGAGATTCCCGCCGCGTATCGGATATTCGGGCCCCTGTGCCGGATATTCCCTGCGGGGCCGTCCTGTTTTCGGATATTCCGGGTGCCTGTGCCGGAATTTCCAAGGCATGGATTCCTTTACGCTTTATAATGAATGCAGATGGCAACCGTCCGGCGGCTCCCTGCCGCCGCCGTCGGTGCCCGGTGGGTGCGCGGGGTCATCGGCCGAGGCCGCGCGCGCCCGCCAGTCGGAGGGAACCTTACGAGCGACATCAGAGGGAGAAAAAGCATGAAGAAATTCTCGTTGTTCCTGGCGCTGGTCATGGCGGTGTCCATGGTCGGCCTGACGGGCCTGGCGGAAGATCCTCTCGTCCAGGAAAGCGCTTCCGGTTTCTACTACGTCGAGGCGAGCGGCGACCAGGCGAGGCTGAGCGCCGCGTCGAAGGACGCCTTTCTTCAGGCGGACGGCCTGACCTTCAAGGACCTGAACGGCAACGGAAAGCTCGACGTCTACGAGGACTACCGCAGGCCCACCGAGGAGCGGGTGCAGGACCTGCTGTCCCAGATGAGCGTAAGCGAGAAGGCCGGCACGCTGATCTTCGCCTGCGTCGCGGGCAAGAACGGCAGCACGGTCACCGACTTCAACGCCGCCGTGACGGGCTTTCAGAACGACGTGGGCAGCGCGAACACCATCACGCCCGAGCACCCGGCCATCGTCAGCCGCGAGCCCGTCGTCAAGGAGGGCGAGGCCACGTACCTGCCCACGGCCTATCAGATTCAGGACATGCACGTGACGACGTTCATCGCCGCGCTGACCGGCGCGCCCAAGGATCAGCTCGATCTTTTCAACAAGATCCAGTCCATCGCGGAGGACACGCCGCTGGGCATCCCCGCGACCTTCTCGGGCGACCGCAGCTACAACACCTGGGGCGGCATGATCGACATGCCGCACTACGCGCTGGGCGTCGCCCACGACTCCGACCTGCTCTATGACCTCGTCTCCGAGTACGCCAAGGAGTCGGTGGCCCTGGGCTACCATCAGGTCTTCCACGGCTACGGCGACGAGATCGGAAGCTGGTACGGCGACGACGTCAACTACATCGCGAAGATGTCCGCCACCGAGACGAAGGCTTACGAGGACCAGAACTTCCAGTCCCACTCCAAGCACTTCATCGCCCGCGGCGGGCGCAACGCCTACGTGAACGCCAAGTCCCCCGCGAACCTGCTCGACAGCTGGCTCGTCGGCTGGAAGGCGGTCGTGGACGCGGGCACGCAGTGGGTCATGACGAACAACAACGTGGGCGTCACCCCCGGCGTGCAGGGCTACATGGACAAGGACACCTACGACATCCTGCGCGGCACGCTGGGCTACAAGGGCGTCGTGTGCCTCGACTGGCCGCTGGACATCGCGAGCCTCATGCAAAAGACCGGCGTCCTTTCGGACGGTACCGACGTGTCCCAGCTTAACGCTGTGGAGCGTTACGCGCTGATCCTCAACGCGGGCGTCGACATGTTCAGCTGCTACGGCGCCATCCCCGGCACCGACGTGGAGGCGTACCCCGACAACAGCAACCGCGCGCTGCCCGACCTGATCGTGGAGGCCGTAAACACGGGCCTCGTGACGGCGGAAAGCCTCGATACGCACGTGGGCCGCGTGCTGACGCAGAAGTTCAACCTGGGCAGCTTTGAGGACCCGTACCGCGACTGGGAGTCCGCGCTCGCGCTCATCGGCAGCGACGCCTACAAGGCCGAGCAGACCGTGCCCCTGAGCAACGCGGAGATCAACGCCGCCCGCCGTCCCGAGATCACCGAGATGGAGCGCAAGGTCATGGTGGAATCCTCCGTGCTGCTCAAGAACGACGGCGTGCTGCCGCTCAAAGACGGCGTAAAGCTGTACGTGGACAGCAACAACGGCACCATCAAGGAAGCCGACCTGGCCGCGCTGGCTGCCTACGGCACGATCGTCGAGAGCTTTGAGGAGGCGGACGTGTGCGTCTTCCACATCACCGCCTTTGACGACGCCTACGAGTACATGATGGAGGACGCGGCGGCCGCCGGCAAGCCCGTCGTGGTCATCACCGAGAGCACCAACGTCGCCTCCACTGAGCCGCGCCTCTTCGAGGCCGCGAACTGCGCCGCGATCCTGATGCAGACCTACAAGAACACGCCCGACCACGGCGCGTCCGTCGGTTCCTTCTACCGTTACGTGGACGCGGACATCACCGCGGACATGCTCTTCGGCGTGCGTGAGCCCCAGGGCACCACGCTGTTCGAGATCGCCAAGAGCACCGACGACTACAACCTCTCCTGGGGCGAATTGCAGATGGACATCGGCGTGGACGACGCGACGCGCCTGTACATGGCGATGATGGCCAAGGAGAACCCCACCCTTGACATGCCGACCAACCTGGGCGACGTGCTGTGGACGGCGAACTTCGGCATGGGCTACTCCGCCGCCGCGGACATCAGCCTGAGCCTGCTGACCGTGCCGCAGGAGGCGACGGTCGTGGAAACCGAGACCAACGGCCGCGTGCGCACCTCCGTGGACGTGCACAACGCGAAGCAGCAGGCGCTCGTGCCCTTTAAGGTGAGCTACGTCGCCAAGAACGACGGCGCCGACGGCCACGTGACCGTGCAGATCAAGGACGGCGACCAGGTGCTCAGCGAGAAGTTCGTCGCGCTGGACGCGGGCCAGTTCCGCGTCATCACCACCGAGCTGACGCTGGACGCGGGCGAGCACGTCCTCACCGTGGGCGACATGAGCACCACCCTCACCGTAGAATAAGCGGGCGGCGGGCTGTGCCCGCACCCACTTCCGAACGACCGATTCCGCTTCGTGCCCTTGTGCCCGTGGCCGCCGCTTGGCAGGTCTCAGGCGGGCGGCGGCGGGCTGTGCCCGCACCCATCTCCGAACGGCCGATTCCGCTTCGCGCCCTTTTGCCCGTGGCCGCCGCTCGGCAGGTCTCAGGCGGGCGGCGGCGGGCTGGGCCCGCTCCCATCTCCGAACGGCCGATTCCGCCTCGCGCCCTTGTGCCCGTGGCCGCCGCTTGGCAGGCCGCGGGCGGGCGGCGGGCGGTGCCCGCACCCACTTCCGTACGGCCGATTCCGCTTCGCGCCCTTTTGCCCGTGGCCGCCGCTTGGCGCGTCTCGGGCATAAGGGCGGGCGAAATCCCAAATAGCAAAGGGCTGTTGGTCTGATGAACGCAGACCGGCAGCCCTTTGCCCGTTGCGCTGCGCGCATTGCCAGGCAGCGCCGACTATAGTATAATAGTATAATAAGGAAAAAAACCGTCCATAGAGGAGGAAAAAAGGATGACGATCAAGGAAAAAATGGAGGCCGGCATGCTCTACACCGACGTCGGGGTGGAGGAGCTCGCCGCCGAACGCGCGCGCTGCCAGGAATTGCTCTATGAATACAACCACACGCGCCCCAGCGAGACGCAGCGCCGAACGCAGCTCCTTGAGGAGCTCTTGGGCGACGTCGGCCGCGATGCCTGGATCGAGCCCCCGTTTCATCTCGCTTACGGTTCCCGCACGCACATCGGCGACTTCTTCTACGCCAATTTCAATCTCGTCATCGTGGACGATATCGACGTCTTCATCGGGGATCATGTGATGATCGCCCCCAACGTCACGATATCGGTCACCGGTCATCCCGTCCATCCGGCCCTGCGCCAAGACGGCTCGCAGTTCTCGCTGCCGGTGCACATCGGCAACGACGTGTGGATCGGCTCGGGCGCCGTCATCCTGCCCGGCGTCCATATCGGGGAGGGTTCGGTCATCGGAGCGGGCTCCGTGGTCACCCGCGACATTCCCGCGGGCGTAGTCGCCTGCGGCGCTCCCTGCCGGGTGATGCGCCCCATCACCGAGCGCGACCGCGAATCCTTCTATCACGGCCGCCGCGTCGGCGAATGACCCTTCGCGCTTCCTGAGGCCAAGGCGCTCCGCCGCCGCCCGTCCCTCATCCCACCGCCGTGAGGCGATGTTGGGATTCTCAAGGGGCGATGCCCCTTGAGCGGGGG
>JAEXCG010000043.1 GCA_023402355.1 Bacillota bacterium
TTCCATCAGGATGTTTCGGATGTTGCGCACCCAGTCCCCCTGCGCTTCCACGATGGCCATGTCCATCAGGCTCTTGACCGCCGTATCCAGCTTGGCCTCGTCGAACGTCATGCCGCGTTCCTTGCCGATGCTTTTCAGGTGGTTCTTGATCTGGTTGGCGACCAGATACGGCCTCCACGTCGCCTGCTCGGAGGCGTTGATGGCCTTCTGGGGGTCATACAGCGTCGCCTGACTGCCTACATAGCTGCGCAGCTCGCCCGGCAGGTCGATGCCCGTCAGCGTCGTCAGGCCGTACAGCGCCGCATACTTGTACAGGTCGTTGTTGCCCGCTTCATACAGGCGGGACGCCAGCTCGTAAAAGAAGTAGTTGCACGAGTGGTTCAGGCCGTCCTTGATTGTCTGATCCTTGTGCAGATAGGTCTGATGGATGTTGATCCAGCACTTTGGCGGGTTGGTCTTGTCATACTTTGTGTAGTATCCCTCGTCGCTGATCTGCTCGTACGGCCCCAGCAGCCCCGTCGCCAGCGCCGCCGTGCCGGTGACCATCTTGAAAATCGAGCCCGGCGTGTCTCTGGAGCCGATGGCGTAGTTCAGCAGCGGGTTTCGCGTGTCCAGCAGAATGTCCGCCGCCGCTTCGCCCCCGACGATGAAAGCGTTCGGGTCGTAGGGCGGATAGCTCGCCAGCGCGAGCACGCGCCCCTTCATGTCGATGACCACCGCCGCGCCCTTTTCCGCCAACTTGATCGGGTTGGCCTCGAAGTCGCGGTCCGTTCCCTGAAGGTCTTTCTTGTTGTCCTCCAGCCAGGTGGGGTTCATCAGCTGCTTTTCCTGCTCTGCCCGAATCTCGTTGATCGTGCTTTCCAGCGCCGCCTCGGCGACGCGCTGCATGCCCGAATCGATCGTCAGCTTGACGTTGTTGCCGTTTTTCGGTTCGGAAGAGGAAAGCTCGCGGCTGACCGTGCCGTAACGGTCGATCTCCACGATGCGCTTTCCCTGGCGCTCGGTGGTGTTGGGGGTCAGCCAGTCCTCCATCGTCTTTTCCACGCCGTCCAGGCCGATCAGGTCGCTGAGGCTGTAGCCCTTGTCCTTAAGGGTGTTGTTGTAGGTGTCGGCATTTTGAATCTTTCCGACGTACCCCAGCACGTGGCAGGCCAGCGTGTTGTTCGGGTACACGCGCTTGGTGGTCACGCCGACGGAAATGCCGTCCAGCGTGAGCGCGCGCGTCTCGATCTCGATGACCGTTTCCCAGCTCACGTCCGAAGCGATGGTGATGGGCGATGTGAGGAACGCGTTCATCTGCATCGTCTCCCAGATGCCCAGAATCTGAATCTTCCGATCCAGCGTCAGGTCCTCCGGAATCTTATAGCGCTCGCATAGCTTTGTGAAGAGCTCCTGCTTGTCCGTCTTGGTCATGTAAAAGTTGCTTCGCCACATGCTTTCGCGCTTTTCCTTGACGGACTCCTTGACGTCGCCCCAGTCGAAGTCCCACAGCCCCGTCGCCTCGTCGTAAACGAGGGAAAAGCTGGATTCGATGGTGCCGCCGTAGCGCTCCACGATCTCGATCGTGTCGATGAGCGCCTGCGTGTACTGGCCGTAGGCGCTGATGTCCTTGCCGTCCGCGTCCTTGCCCGGCTTCCAGGTCGGGTCGCGGTAAAACTGAACGTTGTAGACCTTCTTATCGTAGGCCAGCGTCATGGAGTTCGCGTCCGTGATGGTGCCGCGGTCGCCGCGGCTGGTGATCGTCTTCGTCTTCTTGCCCTGCGCCTTCTCCGCATAGATGTCCGCGTTGCGAATCTGCAGGTTGGCGAGCTGCACGATCAAAACGGTGAACAGAATCGCCGTAATCGCGCCCAGGAAGATGTAACGTCCTCTGTATTTGTTCATGCCTGTGTCATGCCCCCATTTTGCACGTCATACGTCCGTATCCGCCTCTTTGCCCTTGCGAAATCTGGGCCACTGATAGTGCATGACGGCGTTCGTCATCTTGATGATCAAAATGCAGACGACGCCTGAATACACCGTGCACAGCAGCACGCGCCCGACATGCCGCATCGTAAGGTCTACGCCGTTCAGGTACGTGTAGATCATGAACACGCCCTCGCGCATCAACGTGATAACCATACAAATAACGATTGAAAGCAGCAGTTTTCTTCCCGCGCGGCGCTTGGGCGCCGCTTTTTCTACGAGCAGCGGCTCAAACCCCATGCGCATGCGCGCGGCGACGTACCCCATCAGCGGATATAGGATCATGTAAAGGCCCGCCACCTGCCCGACGGCCGTATCCATCAGCAGGCCGAACGCCGCCCCCGCGCAAAAGCCTTCGTAGGTGCCGCCGTAGAAGACGAGCGCCGCGAGCGCGCAGGCGAGGATGTCGGGCTGCACGTTCGCGATGGCGAGGTATCTGAACACGCTCGTCTGTACGATGTAGGAAAGGTACACGACCGCTGTCATCCTAAGAAATTTTGACATGGCTTCCTCCCTTAGGACTTAAAATTCGGGGAACATCTCGTCGGCCTCGTCGGTCACCTGCGCGGAGACATCCGGTTCATCCGGCTCGTTTGTCAGACCGTCCGGTTCGCCGGCCTCCGGCGCGGGCGTCGGGGTGACGGAGGGATCGGGCGTCGCCGTGGGCCGGCCGGGCGCATCCGGCAGCGGCACCGGCGTGGAGACGATGTTGGAGGAATCGATGGTCACCTGCGGACGCGGCGTCGGCGGCGAGACGATGATCATCTCGTCCTCGTTGTAGCCCTCCGGCATCGATTCGACCGTCGCTTCATAACGCAGCACCAGCACTTCCTCGATGTGCTGGAAATCCGCTGCGGGCTCAACGACGATGTAATGCTTGTTCTCCTCCATCGAGCGCGTGCTTTCGCGCACGTAGCCGATCAGCAGGCCCTTGGGAAAGGGCAGGCCGACGCCGGAGGTGACGACCGCATCGCCCGGGCGGGGTACGTTGTCCAGCGGCAGGTAGTACATGCGGCACATCGGCTCCCCGTTGACGCCGAGCGTACCCTTTACGATGCCCTGGTCGCGGCTGGATTCGATCAGCGCCGCGATGGAGGAATTGGTGTCGATGATGGTGATGACCTTCGACGTGCTGTCGAAGACCTCGTATACGTGGCCGATCAGGCCCTCGGCCGTGATGACGGCCATCTCGGTCTTCACGCCGTCG
Source organism: Bacillota bacterium (assembly GCA_023402355.1). Lineage (GTDB taxonomy): Bacteria > Bacillota > Clostridia > Christensenellales > Aristaeellaceae > Beduinella. The sequence goes on from JAEXCG010000043.1 coordinate 3,173, forward strand.
CGCGAGCCCACGTCGATGGTAAAGGTCGAAAACCAGTTGCCCGTTTCGCTCGCCACGACGTGCGCGAGCACGGGGTTCATGTCCGTGTTGGCGTTGTAAGCGCCCATCATGTTGCTGAGGCGCTCGTTCTTGTTGACCTCCTCGTCGTACAAAAGCGACTTGAGGATCAGTTCGTCATTTTGGGCCTTTAGCTTGTTGTACTCGTATTCGATGTTGCTGCGCAGCTTCAGCTTTGCCATGTAATCGCTCACAGCGGAAAGAGAACGGGATACCAGGCTTTGAATCGGCGTGATGATCGACGATAGGACGTTTTCCGCCGGATTTTCCCTGCCTACGTATTGCGTGAAGATGCCGAATGCCATCACCAGCACCAGCAGGATGACAAACACGACGCGCAGGAATTTGATCAAGCCTGGGCGTTCTTTTTTTGACTTCGCCATAAAAAACTCCTTTGCCTGATGTCCTTAATCGCGCATCGCGTCGCCCTTGCCGATGCTGTCCAGCAGCTCGATGTTGTCCGCCAGATGCCCGGCGCCGAGGATGACGCTCTCGGAAGGATTGCGTGCGACGGATACCGCTATGCCCAGTTCGGAGGCGATCAGATGGTCCAGATCCGGGAGCTGCGCGATTCCGCCCGTCAGATAGATGCCGCTGCGCATGATGTCGCCCGCCAGTTCCGGGGGCGTGCGCTCCAGCACCCATTTGATGGCCGCGACGATCTCCGCGATCGGTCCCTGCAGGGCCTCGCCGATCTTCACCGCGCTGACCTCCACCGTCATCGGCAGGCTCGTCACCATGTCGCGTCCGCGCACCAGCGCGCGCCGCGCGTCGTCCGCACGCACGATCGCCCCGCCCAGGTCGAGCTTGAGATCCTCCGCCGCCCGGTCGCCGATCAGCATGTTGTTTTCCTTCTTAAACATGGCGGCAATCGCCTCGTCCATCTTGTCGCCCGCCACGCGCAGCGAGCGCGAAACGACCAGGCCGCCCAGCGAAATCACAGCGATTTCGCTCGTGCCGCCGCCGATGTCCACGACGAGGCTGCCCTCCGGCTCGTAGACCGGAAGGCCCGTGCCGAGCGCCGCGGAGAGCGGATGCTCCACCACCTGAATGGAACGCGCGCCCGCCATGCGCACCGCCTCGCCCACCGCGCGCCGCTCCACCGTGCTGATGACGCTGGGCACGCTGATGACCACGCGCGGCTTGATCATGTAGTGCGTGCCCACCGCCTTGCGGATGAAGTAATGCAGCATGATCTCCGCCATTTCAAAGTCCACGATGACGCCGTCGCGTACCGGGCGGATGGTCTGAATATCCCCGGGTGTGCGGCCCAGCAGCAGCCGCGCGTCCTCGCCCACGGCGAGCACCTCGCGGGAGGCGTCCTCCCGCACGACGAGCAGCGAGGGCTCGCTGAGCACGATACCCTTCCCTTTTACATAGATGCGCACGTTGGACGTGCCCAGGTCAATGCCGATATCCGGCGCGTGAATGCCAAAAAAGCGCATAGAAACCCTCCATCTATATCAAAGCGTGACGCCAAAGCGCGTGAGCAGCTCGCGGACCGTCGCCATCGGCAGCCCGATGACGTTCGAGGCGGAACCCTCGACGCGGTCGACGAACATGCCCGCGCGCCCCTGAATGGCGTAAGCGCCCGCCTTATCCATCGGTTCGTCCGTGTCGACGTAGCGGTCGATCTCCGGCGCCGACAGGGATACGAAGTGCACGCGCGTGCAGTCCACGCGCACCTCCTGCCGCCCGCTCGCGGTGTCCATCACGCAAACACCCGTGTACACCTCGTGCCAGCGGCCTGAAAGCAGCAAAAGCATGCGCCGGGCGTCCGCCCGATCCTTCGGCTTGCCGAGAATCTGCCCGCAGTACACGACCGTGTCGGCCGCGAGGACGAGCGCCCTCTCGCCCGGATGCCGCAAAGCCGCGGCCTGCGCCTTTTGAAGCGCCAGTCCGCGCACGGTTTCCGCCGGGGTGGCGGCGTCGCGCTCCACGATATCCGGCACATCTATTGTAAACGAAAGGCCCATCGCGGCGAGCAGCTCCCTGCGCCGCGGGGAATGGGAAGCGAGTATGATCCGGCTTTCGCCTGACAAAGCGATCCCTCCTGATAACATGCGTACATTCAAGTTATTATATCACAGCCTCTGCGGTTTTGCATCATAAAATGAGGCTGAATCGGTCCTTATCACGATCATGCCTCTTTTTGTTCGCCTTAAACGCCTTAAAATGCGAATCTTTTTGGACTTTTCCAAGAAAAAAAACGCTTCGGCGCTTGCATTTGCCGGGCGCCAAGCGTACAATGTTCACCGAATAAACGAATGGAAGGTGAGCATTCATGCAAGTGGTTACGCTTGTACTCAACAAAACCGAATGCCTGGAAGAACTGCTCGAAGCGCTCATAGAAAATAAGATCAGCGGCGCGACCGTGCTGGACAGCACCGGCATGATGCGCGCGCTGGACGCGCGGGCGGACGACATGCCCATGTTCGGCATGATGCGCGCGCTGCTCGACCCGGAGCGCAAGAGCAGCAAGACGATCTTCATGGTCCTTCGCGACGATCAGGTGGAGACGGTTCGCAAGATCGTAAAGCGCGTCACCGGCGGCCTTGACCACCCCGATACGGGCATTCTCTTCTCTATTCCGACGCTCTTCGTCGACGGCTTGGGAGGCGCGACGAAATGAACATCCTGCTCGCCGTATCCCTCGCGCTCGTCGTAGGCCTTCTTTTCAGCCGCATCATCCGGCTGATTCATCTTCCCAACGTCACCGCGTATCTGGTCGGCGGCCTGCTCGTCGGCCCCTCCGTGCTGGGCATCATCCCCAAGGAGGCTGCGGAGGCCCTTTCGATTCTGACCGACGTGGCGCTCGGCTTCATCGCCTATTCCATCGGCGCGGAGTTCAAGCTCAGCTACTTAAAGCAGATCGGTTCAAAGCCCATCATCATCACGCTCTTTGAGGGGCTCTGCGCCGTCGCGCTGGTCGACGTCGCCCTGATTCTGATGGGCTTCCCCCTGCCGCTTTGTCTGATGCTCGGGGCCATCGCCGCCGCGACGGCTCCCGCCGCCACGCTGATGGTGGTGCGTCAGTACAAGGCGCACGGCCCCGTTTGCAGCATGCTGCTGCCCGTCGTCGCGATGGACGACGCGCTGTGCCTGATGGCCTTCAGCATTTCCAGCGCCATCGCCGCCGCCCTGCACAGCGGAAACGCGCTCACGCTGCAAAGCATGCTCGTTTCTCCGCTCATCCAGATCGTGGGTTCCCTGCTGCTGGGCACGGCGATCGGCTTCGCGCAGACCCTCGCCGCCCGTTTCTTCCATTCTCGCGGAAACATGCTGGCGTTGGCCATCGCTTCCGTGCTCGCGGGCCTCGCGCTGTGCGAGATGTGGGACCTTTCCTCCCTGCTGGTCTGCATGATGATCGGCGCGGTGATGATCAACGTCAGCCCCGCGTCCAGCAAGATCATCGAGCAGTGCGACCGCTTTACCCCGCCGCTGTTCATGCTCTTCTTCGTGCTGTCCGGCGCGGACCTCGACCTCTCCGTGCTGCCGACCGTCGGTCTGCTGGGCATCAGTTACCTGGTCTTCCGCAGCGCGGGCAAGTGGCTGGGCGCGTTCATAGGCTCCTCGCTCGTAAAGGCTGAGCCAAACGTGCGCAAGTACCTGGGCTACACCCTGCTGCCGCAGGCGGGCGTCGCGATCGGCATGACGCAGTTGGCGATGAAGGTCATTCCCGAGTACGGCCCCACGGTGCGCGCGGTCATCCTCGCGGGAACGCTCGTCTACGAGCTCGTGGGCCCGGTCATTACGAAGATCGCGCTGACGAAGGCGGGCGAGATCGCCCCCGCCGTCCCCAAGGCGCATAAGGCGGCAAACGCCTGAAATCACAGCATTTTGGATGTCCTGCAGGCTCCGCGCTCGCGGGGCCTTGTTTTTTTCGCCCTCGCATGCTATATTGCTTGCGAGGTGTACGACATGAAAAACTACACGGGGTTTCTCATCCGCCGCGAACGCCTGCGGCAAAACCTCTCGCAGGAAGGACTATGCCGGGGCATTTGCGCGGTGTCCTATTTAAGCAAAATCGAGCAGGGGCTCGTCACGCCGGGCGCGGAAATACTCGAGCAGCTCTTCCGCGCGCTCGGCATTCGGTATCTGGACGACCCCGCCCTGTTAAAGCGCGCGAAGGCCGAGCTGCGCGCCTTCTTTGAGCGGTTCTTTCTCTACGTTCTAAAGAAGGAGGATGGAGCCTGGCTGGACGAACGTCAGTCCGATCTCGCCAACTCCAGCCTGGACCTGTCGATGCATCTGTTTCACCTCTATCGCGCCGCTTATGCGGACGATCAGGAGGCAATGAAAGCGGAAATTCAAGCGTTGGACCCGTTTGTCTCCTATCTAAGCGACGATCAGCTCTTCCTCTATCACTTTGGGCGGGCGCTGCTTCGGGGGGACGACGGCGCGCGGGAAAATGCCTTTCTGAACGCACAGCGCCTGTGCCCCTGTGCCTGCGTTCAATATCACCGCGCGGACTTTGACTTTATGCGGGGCCGGTACGTGCAGGCCGCGCAGGAGGCGGAGCATGCCTATCAGCTCGCGGCGGACGAGGGCAACGGCTACATCATGCTCTACGCGAGCACTCTTCTTGGGATGAGCTACGCCAATCAGCACCATTACCCGTTCATGATGCGATACTTTCGCCGGGCGCTCGCGCTGTCCCAAAGCCTTTCGCCCGACTTTGCCGGACAGGTGCTGTACAACATCGGAGCGACCTGTCTGGAGCTGCACCGGTACGACGAGGCGCTCACGGCGCTCAACGCTTCGCTCGAATACCCCTTTGAGGACGATGCCTCCGCGCTGCTCACCTATCATAAGCTCGCCATCGTCCATACGCAGCTCGGCAACGAGGAAGAGGCCCGCGCGTTTCTTGCCAAGGCGGAGGCGCTATGTACCCCGGAGATGCCCGGCATCTACCGGCGCATCCTGCGCGCCGCCAAGATGCGCCTAAGGCCCGATCATCTTTCCGACCCTGAATACACCGCGCTGCTGCGCACGATCTATGACGAGTCCGAGGAAACGCTGCACTTCGGCTTCAAGCAGTTTCACGGGTTCTTCCTGATCGAAGCCTACGCGCACCAACGCCGATATAAGGACGCGTTGGCTGTATCGCGCGAAATATCCGAATTTTCCTTTAACACGCTAATCAGCACGGATGAACAGGATGTTTTATAGTCCGTTTTCTCAAAACAACCGTCTTTCTTTTCATTCAGATCGGCTGTACAATGAAAAGGAAAGGCGGTGTCTTTTTGAAAACTTCTACGTTATGGACGCGCAATTTTACCACCATCACGTTGGGTACGGTCGTCAGCGCCATCGGCGGAACCGCCATGGGGCTGGCGCTCAGCCTCATCGTGTTCGACCAGACCGCATCCACGTGGCTCTCAGGGCTGTTTGCGGCGGCCTCGCTCTTTCCTGGGACGGTGCTCCCCATCCTGATCGCGCCGTACGTGGATCACTGCGACCGCAAGCGCCTGATCGTGCGCATGGATACCCTCAGCGGCGTTCTCTACCTCCTCTTCGGCTTTTATCTGATTCGTCATCCTTTTTCCTACGCCGCGTACCTCGCCTTCAGCCTCGTCACGGGCTGCATCGGCACGACGTACAACCTGGCTTACGACGCGCTCTACCCCGATTTGATTCCCAAGGGGTTTGCGCAAAAGGGATACGCGGTATCCTCCATGATCTACCCGACGGTGACGGCCGTCGTCACCCCCGCGGCCTCCGTGGTGTACGGGGCCTACGGCATCATCCCCATCGTCCTGATCGAAGGGGTGCTGCTGCTCGTAGCCGCGCTGTTTGAAAGCCGCATCCGCACGGACTTTGCGGTCGAAAGACGAGGTCCTGCGCCTTGGGCAGATCGACTTCGTGCATACGTCCGCGAGATCAGCGGCGGCATTCGATACGTGCGCAAGGACCGCGGCATCCGCAGCATCTATCTGTACATGACCACCACGAACGCCTGCAGCCAGAACGTCAACCTCATGGCCATGGCACACTTTCAAAGCAGCGCTACCCTGACGACCGCGATGTACGCCCTGCTCATCTCCGCCGAAACCGTAGGGCGCATGCTGGGCGGCGTCGTGCATTACGTCTTCAAGATTCCGCAGGAGCGTCGCTATATCCTGACGGTTTGGGTGTACCGTTTCTACGAGGTGTGCGACGGCGCGCTGCTCTTCCTCTGGTATCCGCTGATGCTCGCCGCTCGCTTTCTGTGCGGCTTTATGGGCGTCAACACGGCGACGCTGCGCACCGCCGCCGTGCAGAACTACCTGCCGCCCGACATGCGCGCGCGCGTCAACGCCCTGTTTAGCGTGCTCGTCAGCGGAGCGATGATGTTCGCCCAGCTCTGCGCGGGCGCGCTCGGCGAGGTGCTTCCCTACCGCTACGTCTCGCTGCTGTTCGCAGGCTTCTCGTTTCTCATGATTCAGGCGCTCATCGTCAGAAACCGCGCGGACGTCGAACCGATCTACAACCGGCCAATCTAAGGAGGAACACATGGAAATCAAGTGGATTCAAGACGCGGGCGAAAAGCAAGACATCGCCGCCCGCATCCTCGCCGCCCTGCCTCAATGGTTCGGCATCCCCGAATCTACCGCGGAATACGTCCGCGAAAGCGCGAACATGCCGTTCATTGCTCTAGTGGAAGCGGAAATTCCCGTCGGCTTTCTTTCGATCAAGCGCACCAGTCCCGACGCGGCCGAGATATACGTCATGGGCATCGACCCGGCCTGTCACCGGCTCGGCGGCGGGCGTCAGCTCGTTGAGGCCTGCAAGCGGTGGTGCAAGACGCAGGGCGTATCCTTCCTGCAGGTCAAGACGCTGGACGGTTCGTTTCCCGATCCCTGCTATCAGCGCACCCGGCGCTTTTATGCCGCCATGGGCTTTAAGCCGCTCGAGTGTCTGCCCGCGCTCTGGGGCGAGCAGTGCCCCTGCCTGCTCATGGTTCAATACATCGGTCAATGAAGGCGCGAAGCGCATACGCAAAATGCACATAACAAAAGGGAGTCCTGTTGATGGGACTCCCTTTTGTTATGCCTTAGGTTTTATTCAGCCTTCTTGGGCGCCAGCTTGGCGGCCGTCGCCATCGGATCGCGCGGCGTATGGCGCTCGCACATCGTGATGGCCTTCTTCGGGCACTTGGCCGCGCACTTGCCGCAGCCTGTGCACGCATCCAGCACCTTGTGCTTTTGCTTGAGCTCGCCCAGAATCGCGTCAAACTCGCACTGCTTCTTGCAAAGCGTGCAGCCCACGCAGGCGTCCGGATCGATCTTGGCGATAAAGCGGTTCTCCAGGTCTCCCCAGAGCGCGCCCGTCGGGCAGCTCTCCGCGCACATCATGCAGCCCACGCACTTCGTATAGTCGATCACGGGCAGGTTGTTTTCCATCGTGATCGCGCCGAACTTGCAGACCTTTTCACACTTGGTGCAGCCAATGCAGCCGACCTTGCAGCGCTCCTTGACGTCCTTCGCCTTGTCGTGCGAATTGCAGACCACGGAAACCTTGCGGTCCGCGGGCTTCATGGAGAGCACGTGCTTCGGACAAACCGCCACGCACTTTTCGCAGCCCTGGCACTTTTCCTCGTCCACAACCGCGATCTTGCGGACCGGGTCGACGTGAATCGCGTCAAACGGGCAGGCACGTTCGCACGTGCCCAAACCCAGGCAGGCGTACGGACAGGACTTGTTGCCGTCCGCGACGAGGGATGCCGCGAGGCAATCCTCGATGCCGTTGTACTCGTACTTGGGCTTGCAATGCCCAACGCTCCCCTGGCAGTTCAAAGAGGCTACCTTGCGCGCGCCCGCTTCGACGGACACGCCCATGATCTCGCCCATCTTCGCCGCTACCGGCGCGCCGCCGACGGGGCACTTGCCCACCTCGGCCTTGCCGTCGGCGACCGCGGCGGCGTAGCCGTCACAGCCGGGAAAGCCGCAGGCGCCGCAGTTCGCGCCCGGCAGGCATTCGCGCAGCGCATCCGCCTTGGGGTTGGAGGGCACCGCGAACACCTTGCTGGTCACAGCGAGCAGAGCGCCGAAGATCAGGCCCAATCCGCCGAGAACCAGCGCGGCAATCAAAATCGAAGTCAAATCCATGATGTCGCACCCTCCTTAAATCAGGCCGGTAAAGCCCAGGAACGATACCGCCATGAGGCCCGCGGTGATCAGCGCGCCCGGGAAGCCGTCCATCCACTTGGGCATGTCGCTGACCGCCAGACGCTCGCGGATGCCCGCGAACAGCACGATCGCCAGCGTGAAGCCCAGCGCGCCCGCGACGCCGTTGATGACGGACTCGATCAGGTTGTAGCCCTCGGTCATGTTCAGGAGGGCGACGCCCATGACGGCGCAGTTGGTGGTGATCAGCGGCAGGTAGACGCCCAGCGCCTGATACAGGCTGGGGCTGATCTTCTTGAGCGCCATTTCCACGATCTGCACCAGCACGGCGATGACGAGGATGAACGCGATGGTCTGCAAATACTCGAGCTGGAAAGGCACCAGCAGGTAGTACTGCACCAGATACGTCACCAGTGACGCCAGCGCCATGACGAACGTAACCGCCATGCCCATGCCGAACGCCGTCTCAATTTTCTTAGAGACGCCAAGGAACGGGCAGCAGCCCAGGAAGCGGGACATGACGAAGTTGTTGACCAGAATGCCTCCGATCAAAATCGTTAAGATATTGCCCATGTTTTCCCCTCCTCCTTACGCAGTCTTCTTGCGGTTGGTGAACGCGTTGACGATCGCCAGCAGAATGCCCAGCGCGATGAAGCCTCCCGGAGGGGCCGTCATGATCGCCATCGGCTGGAAGCTCGCCCCCAGCACGGAAACGCCGAAGATCGTGCCGCTGCCGAGCAGCTCGCGGATGGAGGAAAGAATGGTGATCGCCAGGGTGAAGCCCAGGCCCATGCCCAGTCCGTCCGCCATGGAGGCGACCGGCGGGTTCTTGAAAGCAAACGCCTCCGCACGGGCGAAGATGATGCAGTTGACGACGATCAGCGGGATGAACATGCCCAGCGACTTATCCAGCGCAGGCAGGAACGCCTTCACGACGAGCTGCACGATGGTGACGAACGTCGCGATGATGACGACGAACGCGGGGATACGAATCTTATCCGGAATCGCGTTTCTAAGCAGCGAAATGACCAGATTGGAGAAGACCAGAACGAACGTGACCGCCAGGCCCATGCCGATGCCGTTGGACGCGGCCGTCGTAATCGCCAGCGTCGGGCACATGCCCAGCACCAGGCGGAACGTCGGGTTTTCATCCAGAATGCCGTTCATGAAGATTTTACGAAGGTTCTTCATTACTGCACCTCCTCTGCGGCCAGCTTCAGCGCCTGATTGACGCCCTCGGACGTCATCGTAGCGCCCGAAACCGCGTCAAAGGAAGCGGTCTCGATTTCCTGACCGATCAGGCTGTCAAAGCCCTTCCCGATGACGTCCGCGCCAAAGCCGGGCGTCTCATTGTGTTCCACGACCTCAAAAGAGGCGATTTTGCCGTCCTCGACGGCCACCGCGATCTTCATCGGCTGAAAACCGCGCACTTCATAGATTTTCGCCTGTCCCGCACTTTCGGAAGGCGTCGCTGCTTCCTGCTGCTTGGCCAGATTTTTGAGCGCGTCGTTGATGGCGTTGGAGGTCATCGTAGCGCCCGACACCGCGTCGAAGCTCGCAGCCCCGATGCTTTGTCCAATCAGGCTGTCAAAGCCCTTCTCAATCACGTCCGCGCCGAAGCCCGGCGTCTCGTTGTGGCTGACGACGGCGGCGGAAACGATCAGATCATTTGCATCCGCGGCGACTTCGAGCGTGAAATCGCCGCCAAAGCCCTTGCCGGTTCCGGTATAGAGCGTCAGTGAGGCAT
>JAEXCG010000052.1 GCA_023402355.1 Bacillota bacterium
AAAAGACGAGCACGCTTTCGGGCAGCAGATTCTACACGAACTGCAACCTGCCCAGCGCCTCGTCCGGCTGAAAGTCCATCTGCACCGCCGAGGCAACGCGGCTCATCACGCCGTCCGCCGCCGGGCCGCCGATGTTGGCAAAGCTCATCACCGCGAGCACCGCCGCCGTGCACAGCGCGCAGTCCCTGAGTAGCCGCTCGGGCAGCGTGAGCCCGCCCTTCTCCTGCTCCCGCTGCTGCCTGGAACCGGGCTTCGCGCCCGTGCCCGGCGCGCGCCGCTCACGCACCTGCATGCTGCCGACGTGAATGACATGTCTGTCCGGATTGCTCATGTTTCATCCCTCCCGCATCGTACTGATTCCTATGCGATGGCCGGCGGAATCATGCCGCCGCGGTTGTACAACCGCCCCAAATGTGGTACAGTAAGGAAAATAAATTTCGTCCCATCGCTGGAAAGGATGATGAACTTTGCTTAGTGGAATGCTCCGCGTGGGCGCCGCCGTGCCGCGCGTACACGTCGCGGACTGCGATCAAAATACACAGAATATCATCGAGCTCTTCGACCGCGCCGCAGACGCGGGCGTGCGCATCCTCGTCTTTCCCGAGCTGTGCCTGTGCGGCTACACCTGCGGCGACCTGCTGCTGCAGCCCACGCTGCAGCAGGCCGCGCTCGAGGGGCTGCTGCGCATCGCCGCGCACGGCGGACCCGTCGTCTCCATCGTCGGTCTGCCGCTGAGGGCGGGCGGGCGGCTGTTCAACTGCGCCGCCGTCGTTTCGGACGGGCGCGTGGCCGGTGTCGCGGTCAAGCAGCACCTGCCCAACTACGGCGAATTTTACGAGCGGCGCTGGTTTTCGCCCGCGAGCGAAGCGCCCGCCACGATTTCCCTCGCGGGCGAAACCGTGCCCATGGGCGGCGGGCTGCTCTTTGAGAGCGGTGAGGCCTGCTTCGGCGTGGAGGTCTGCGAGGATTTATGGGTGCCCGCGCCGCCCTCCGGTCCGCTGTGTATGGCGGGCGCACAGCTCATCTTCAACCCCTCCGCCAGCGACGAGGTCGTCACCAAGCATCGCTACCGCGCGGAGCTGATCGCGCAGCAGTCCGCGCGCTGCATGTGCGGCTACGTCTACGCGGGCGCGGGCTACGGCGAATCGACGACCGACCTCGTCTTCGCGGGCTACGCGGGCATTTACGAGAACGGCCGCCTGCTCGCTGAAAACAAGCGCTTTGCCCGCAGCGAATCGCTGACGGTCGCGGACGTGGACCTGCAGCGCCTCAGCTTCCAGCGCGCGCGCAACAGCTCCTTCTTCACGGACGCGCCGCAGGGCCTGCGCCGCGTTCCGATCGCGCTTCACGGCGTGGACAAGGCCGACCTGATAAGGCCCGTCTCGCCCATGCCCTTCGTGCCCACGGGCGCGGAGCGCGAGACGCGCACGCAGGAGATTCTCGCCATTCAAAAGAACGGGCTGCTCACCCGCTTTGACCATACGGGGCTTCGCAAGGCGGTCATCGGCGTTTCGGGCGGCCTGGATTCGACGCTGACGCTGCTCGTCACGGCGCACGCCTTCCGCGAGGCGGGCTACCCCGCCGATGGGCTGCACGCGATCACGATGCCGGGCTTTGGCACCGGCAGCCGCACGCTGAAAAACGCCCGCGCGCTCATGGCGCGCCTGGGCTGCACGGTAAAGGAGATTCCCATCGGCCCCTCGGTCACGCAGCACTTTGCGGACATCGGCCAGGACCCTGACGTGCACGACGTGGCCTATGAAAACGCACAGGCGCGCGAACGCACGCAGGTGCTGATGGACTACGCCAACCGCATCGGCGCCCTGGTGATGGGCACGGGCGACCTTTCCGAGCTGGCGCTGGGCTGGTGCACCTATAACGGCGACCAGATGTCCATGTACAACATCAACGGCAGCGTGCCCAAGACGCTGATTCAGCACCTGGTGCGCTACATGGGCCATCAGGTGTTCGGCGGGGAAATCGCCGCCATCGTGGACGACATTCTAGATACGCCGATCTCCCCGGAGCTGATCCCCTCAAAGGAGGGCGAGGAGCTCTCCCAGCGCACGGAGGACGTGCTGGGCGCTTACGCGCTGCACGACTTCTTCCTCTACAACATGATGGACTGCGGCGCGGGGCCGGACAAGCTGCTCGCGCTGGCGGAAACCGCCTTTGCCGGGTCCTACACGCGCCGCCAGATCGTGGACGCGCTGGAGACGTTCACGCGCCGCTTTTTCAGCCAGCAGTTCAAGCGCTCGTGCATGCCGGACGGCCCCAAGGTCGGCAGCGTGAGCCTTTCGCCGCGCGGCGACTGGCGCATGCCCAGCGACGCAAGCGCGGCGCTGTGGCTGGGGCAGGTGCGCGCGCTTCGTCAGAGCCTCAGCTATTGCGAGGTCTATCCCCTCGGCGGGCTCGCCGATTATCGCTTTATCGTGGTGCTCTCGCGCTATCAGGGCAAGATCCTGCTCAGCCAGCACAAGAAGCGCGCCACCTGGGAGACGCAGGGCGGCCACATCGAGCCCGGCGAATCGCCCGAGGAAGCGGCGCGGCGCGAGCTGTACGAAGAATCCGGCGCGACGGACTTCACGCTGACGCCACTCTTCGACTACCGCGCGGGCGACGAGAAGGATTCCTCCAACGGCAGGGTCTTCTTCGCGGACATCCGCGCGCTCTCGGGGCTGCCCGAAAGTGAAATGGCGCGCACCTGCACGTTTGACGGCCTGCCGGAAAATCTGACGTATCCGGCGATCACGCCGGTGCTGTTCAGGGCGGCAAAGGAACGGTTCCCCGAATGTAAGCTGTAAGCGGAAAAGAAAACGCGCGGCCCGGAGCTGAATGAAGGTAGCTCCGGGCCGCGCGTCGTTGTGTCAACGCCGGTCTACTCAAACGTAAGGGCGAGCGGCTCCCCGACGGGTTCGCCGTTCGTCGCCGCCTGCAAGCAGAGCTTTCGGGGCAGCTTTTCAAAGGCGTCCACGCCGTTCGTCCAAAGGGAAGTCGAGGTCGGATTTACCACGTTCCCCGCTTCGTCCAGCACCAGCACGTCCATGCCCGTGTACGTCCTGGAGCCGTCCGCATAGTCGATATCCACCACGGTCTGCATGGGGGTGAAGGTGAAGACCACGCGGTCGATCACCTTTCCGTTCAGATCGCCAGGGTGATCGAAGGTAAAGGTGCGGTTTTCCGAAGTGTAATCGGCAAGCTCAAAGTCGATAAACTGTTTTTCTTTTTCGCCCTCTACTTCTTGATCAAACTTGAAAACGCCCGCTTTAAACCGCAGCTCGCTTGATTTCAGCTCCTCTTCGCCGAATGTCAGAATCATGGAGAGCACGTTGTCCGCCTCCTGATAGTACATAAAGCTCATCTCGCCGATTTCCTGCGCGCCCTCCTCGGTCAGGAACGACATCCCCGGATCGACGGGGCAATAAAACGCGCCGTACTGCGCCAGCAGCTCCTCTTCCGTTTCCGCCTTGCCCTCTAACCGCCGGTCGTCCCAGGGCACCATGGCCGTGCCCTCCGGGCTCCTGTATTCGATCACCAGATGTCCGACAAATCCATCCCAAACCGCTTCCCGCACGGTCACCGTCGCGTCCCCTACGCGCTTTGAAGCCTGCGGGTATTCCACGAGCTGTCGCGCGCCGGAATTCATCCGCTCGCCGTACATCCAGTCCAAAAAATCCCCTACGCCATACTGCCTCGCCACCGCCAGCGCGGTGCCGCCCAGCAAAAGCGCCAGCGCGCAGACGATCACGACCGTCCGAAACACATGCTTTTTCACGACGCGTTCCTCCTCAAGCTGTGACAGGGTATGCGCAACACGCACGGCAAGGCTCTCCGGCAGCGGCTCGTAAGCGCGCCGCCAATCTTCGCGCTTCATTCGATCTCCTCCTTCAGAAGGGCGCGCAGGCTTTCGCGCGCACGGGCAAGCCGCGAACAGACCGCGCCTTTGGTCGTGCCCAGCATCGAGGCGACCTCCTCCACGCTATACCCTTCCATGTAATGCAGCACGGTCGCGCTGCGCAGCTTTTGCGGCAGGCGTTCAAGCGCCCGGCGCAGGTCCTCGTTCTGCGAAGCCCCCTCGGGCGGCGCGACCTGCTCCACCGGCGTCGTGCGCCGCTGCCTGCGCAAGATGGCGATGCACTCCCGGATGAGGATGCGGACCAGCCAGGTGTCAAAATACCGCTCGGCCCGAAGGGTATCCCGCTTCTGCCAGGCCTTGAAAATCGCCTCGCTGATCGCGTCCAGCCGGTCGTGCTCGCATGCAAGGTAACTGCACGCGATGCGGTACAGGCTGCCCTGCGCCGAGGTAACCCTCGCGGCGAAGTCCTCCTTGTCCATGGTGTTCCTCCTCTTTGGATGCCCCGACGTCCAACGCCGGTCGGGGCCCGGGCCGCTCACGCGGCCCCTTCTTTTGAAAGCGCGCTTCATCCATTAGACGCGCGAGCGCGGCCCCAGATTCAGGAAAAGAAAACTTTCCCGCGTTTCATCAAAGGATTTTCCCCAAAAACAAAAACCGGCCGAAGTGCTCGGCCGGGCAGAAGAATGATTTACAGGCTGAACAGGTCGTTCAGCGCCTCCGTCATCGTGGGATGGGTGAAGACCTGATCGCGAAGCGCCGTGTAGGGCGCGCCCAGGTCCATGGCCAGCTTCACGACGTTGATCGTCTCGTAGGACTCGCTGCAAAGCAGCATGACGCCCAGGATTTTGCCCGTTCCGGCGTCCACGACCGCCTTGAGCAGGCCGTCCGTCGCCCGAAGCACCTGGGCCTTGGGCACCGCCGCCGCGGGCATCTTCATCACGCGCACATCGTATCCAGCAGCCCTCGCTTCGCGTTCATTCAGGCCCACGCGGGCATAGGGCGTGTGCAGGAACACGCTGTAGGGCACGTTCCGGCGGTCCGCCGTGGTGTAGGGCTTGCCGCCGGAGAGCTGCGGCCAGACGACCCGGAAGTCGTCCAGCGACACGTAGGTGTGCTGCGCGCCGCCGTTCACGTCGCCCAGCGCCCAGATGCCCGGCGCGGTGGTGCGAAGCTGTTCGTCCACCTGCACAGCCCCCCGGGGCGTGAGCTGAACGCCCGCCGCCTCGCAGTTCAGCCCCTGCGTGTTGGGCACGCGCCCCGTCGCGACCAGCACCGCGTCCGCCTCGAAGCGCTGAACCGTGCCCTCCACGTCCGCCGTCACGACCGGCCCCTGCGCGCCCCGCTCGACCTTCTGCGTCTTCGCGTGAAAGCGGAAGGAGATGCCCTGCGCCTCCAGCACAGCGCGAATCGCCTGCGCCACGTCCTCGTCCTCGCGCGGCAGGAAGTCGCCGGTATCCTGCAAAACGGTCACCTGGCTGCCGAAATCCGCGAACATGGAGGCGAACTCCAGCCCGATATACCCGCCGCCGATGACGACGAGGCGGCGCGGCAGCCCGTCGACGTCCATCAGCCCCGCGCTGGTGTAGACGCCCGGCGTCTCCCGAATGCCCTCGATGGGCGGAATGCGGGCGGTGGAGCCGGTATTGATGAAGATTTGGCCGCTCTCCAGAAGAAATGCGCCCTTCTCCCCCGTCACTTCTACCTGATGCGCGCCCACAAAACGGGCATGCCCATCGTAAACGGTGACGTTCTCCATTTTATCGAGCTTATCGAAGTTCTTCTTGCGCAGCATCGCCGTCAGCCGGCGCTTTTCTTCGACGGCCTGCCTAAACGCCGCGGCCTTTTCCGCCTCGGGGGCGCGCGGGTCCGCCTTCGCCGCGCTCGTAATCAGCGATTTGGAGGGGATGCACCCCACGTTGATGCAGGTGCCGCCGTACATGTTGGAATCCATCTCCGCCAGGGCCACCTTTTTCCCGCTCGCGCCGAGCTTTGCGGCCAGCGTCTTGCCGCCCTTGCCAAACCCGATGATGATCGCGTCGTACTCATTCTTTTTCATGTTCTATCCCATCCCTTTCTCATATCGCCTTATTCGGCCGTCATTGCGCCCGGCTCGTCGCCCGTCACCGTGTCGTACGTCCAATCGATGATGCCGCCCATGTCGTAAACGTGCCGATACCCCATCTGCACCAGCTTGTCGGCAGCCTGTTTGCTGCGAACGCCCGACCGGCAGTAGACGATCAGCGATGCCTCGGGGTCCGGCAGCGCCTCCGGCTTTTGATCCGCGATGTCCTCGTTCGGGAGGTTGATCGCGCCCGGCACGTGGCCGTCCTCGTACTCGTCGGCCCTTCGCACGTCCACCACCGTCACGCCGCCCGCGTCCATCATGCGCTTGGCCTCGGCGGCGTCGATCTTCTGGTACGCCGCTGCGCCCTCCGTCGCCTCGCTTTCCTTTTTCCGCTGCGAACCGCACCCCGTCAGCAGCAAGCCCAGCACAGCCAGCCCCATCAGCAAGATCACGCCTTTTCGTACCATGCTTTTCCGCCCCAATCTGTATTTTTATTTTATACAGTAATAATACCAATTACAGTTCCAAATGTCAAGGGAAAATTGTGCTTGCCGAAAATTTTCTTTAAAGACGCGCAAAAAGCGCGCCCTGCTTTTTGAAAAAGCAAGGCGCGCTCTATGAATTTATGCTCTTTGAACGCCCTCCGGCGTCACCGTCGCGTAGATGAGCGGCGGCTTTGCCGGCGCCGCATTCGACAGGCGGACGATTTCCTGCATGCGCTTTCCCGCGTCGGCTCCGCGCGCCGCGTCGCTTGCGTGAATGTGGCAGATCGGTTCGCCCGCGCGGACGAAATCCCCGATGCGCACGTCCATCACGAGGCCGACCGCGGGGTCGATCACGTCGCTCTTCTGTACCCGGCCCGCGCCGAGCCCCTGCGCCACGTAGCCGATGGCCGTCGTATCCATCGCGGCCACGTAGCCGTCCCGCTGCGCGGGCACGGCCGTCACATACTTCGCCTGCGGCAGCCGCCCCACGTCGTCCGCGACGCGCGCGTCGCCGCCCTGCGCGGCGATCATCTCCCTAAACTTCGCAAGGCCCGCGCCGCTTTCGAGCGCGGCTCGCATCTTGCCCTTCGCCGCCTCTAGCGAATCCGCAATGCCCGCCGCGAGCAGCATCTGCCCGCCCAGCGTCAGCGATACCTCGCGCAGGTCCGCGCTCTTTTCGCCCGCGCTGCCCGCGAGAATCTCGATCGCCTCCCGCACTTCCAGCGCGTTGCCCACGTGGGTGCCCAGCGGCTGATCCATGCCCGTCACCATCGCCAGCGTGGGCTTGCCCGCCAGCTCCCCGATGCGCACCATGGCCTGCGCCAGATCGATGCTCTCCTCCAGCGTCTGCATGAGCGCGCCGCTGCCGGTCTTTACGTCCAGCACGATCGCGTCCGAGCCCGCCGCCAGCTTCTTGGAAAGGATGCTGGACGCGATGAGCGGAATGCAATCCACCGTGCCCGTCACGTCGCGCAGCGCGTACAGGCGCTTGTCCGCGGGCGCGAGGTCCGCCGTCTGGCCGATGACCGCGCAGCCGATGTCGCGCACCTGGCGCAGGAAATCCTGCTCCGATAAGGCGATCGAGCAGCCCGGGATGCTCTCCAGCTTGTCCAGCGTGCCGCCCGTATGCCCCAGCCCGCGGCCGGACATTTTGGCGACTTTCGCCCCGCAGGCCGCCGCGAGCGGCGCGAGCACCAGCGTCGTCGTGTCGCCCACGCCGCCGGTGGAGTGCTTGTCCACGCACACGCCGCCCACGCTGCGAAGGTCCGCCACGTCGCCGGAGTGCATCATCTCCATCGTGAGATCGGTCGTCTCCCGCGCCGTCATGCCGGCAAAGCAGATGGCCATCAGCAGCGCGGAAAGCTGGTAATCCGGCAGGGAGCCGTCCGCCGCGCCCCGCACGAAGTAGCGGATCTCTTCGCGGGAAAGCGCCTCCCCATGCTTCTTTTTCAGGATGATCTCGACCATGTTCATGGCATTTCCTCCTCTGCCGCGCTGCGCAGCCTTTGCCACGCGGCGCGTTTTTCTTCAAACGGGAGCGTATAGGCCGGGCTCGTGGACGGCATCTTGTACACGCAAAGATCCCGCCCCTGCGCAAACCCCGACTTCAGAAAGAGCGCGTGCGCCGCCCCGCCGTTGCAAAGCACCGTGCGGATGCCCGGCGCCACGGCAAACAGCGCCGCAAAATCGTTGAACTCGACGCCCCGCATCGCGGTGTCGAGGCTCCCTTCCCGCTCGCAGGCGCGCGCCGCGTCCCACAGGGCGATGCGGTGCGCGCGTGCAAAGGCGAGACGCTGCGCGTAATCCGCCGCCGCCTTCTCGTTCCAGAGCGAAAAGACGATCGGCCAAAAGGCGTTTCGCGGGTGCGCGTAATACTGCCCCGCGCGCAGCGAGGCGACGCCGGGCATCGACCCCAGCACCAGCACGCGCGCGTCCCCGTCCGCCGCGAACGGGAAGCTCTCACAGCGAGGCACAGGCACGCTCCATCGCTCTTTGCACGAGATCCTCGAGCTGCTGCGCGCACAGCTCGTACACCGCGTCGCTCATGCCGAAGGGGTCGTCCACATACCCGCCCACGCCCGCGTACTCGCTCAGGGTAAACGTCTTATCGTTGGGCTTTACCTGCAGGATCGCCTGCTTATGCCCCTGCGTCATGCAGAGCACAAGGTCCGCCGCGTCGAAAATCTCCGGCGTCAGCATGCGCGAGCGGTGCGTGTCCAGCGATAGGCCGCGCGTGCGCATCGCGTTCTTCGCGCCGTCCGTCGCCTCCTCGCCCGAAAAAGCCGATATGCCGGCCGAAAAGACCGTAATCTTCGCCCCGACGCCGTGGCGCTTGAGCCAATCGCGCGCCAGCGTCTGCGCCATGGGGCTGCGGCACGTGTTGCCGGAACAGACAAACAGGATCTCCACCGCTTACACCTCGCTGATATGAAATCCGGCCGCGCGGCCCATGCGGTTCATCACCGCCAGGCCGATGCCCTCCGCCTCGACCGCTTCGGCATAGATTCGCTCCACGCCGCGCGCGTCCATCTCGCGCAGCAGGTCAAAGAGCGCGCCCGCCGCATCCTGCGCGAGGCTGCCCAGCGTGAAGACGCGGCGCGCCCCGTAGAGCGGCACGTGGCCGGACAGCGCGAAGATCGCGGCATGCTCCGGCGCGTCGTCGTAGCGCGCGCAGATCGCCCGCGCCACGTCCTCCGGCGCGCCCTGAAAGATCTCCATCTGCGCCCGGGGCGCGTAATGGCGGTACTTCATGCCCGGCGAGCGCACGACCTCCCCCTCCTTCAGGGGGCTCATCACGTGCTCGTCCACGCGCACACCGCCGACGACCCGCGCAACCATCTCCGGCGTGATGCCGCCGGGGCGCAGCACGACCGGCACCTCGCCCGTCGCGTCGATGACGCTCGACTCGAGCCCCACCTCGCAGGGGCCGCCGTCGAGGATGAAGGGGATGCGCCCCTCCATGTCCTCCAGCACGTGCTGCGCGCGCGTCGGGCTCGGCCTGCCGCTGCGGTTCGCGCTGGGCGCCGCGATCGGGCAGCCGCTTTGCGCGATCAGCGCGCGCGCCACCGGGTGGCTCGGAAGCCGGATGCCGACCGTGGGCAGGCCCGCCGTCACCACGTCCGGGACGCAGGGACGCCTAGGCAAAAGCAGGGTCATCGGCCCCGGCCAGTACGCCTCCATCAGCCGCCGCGCGCCCTCCGGCACGTCCAGCACGAGCGCGTCCAGCTCGGACAGGTCGGCTATGTGCACGATCAGCGGGTTGTCCGCGGGCCTGCCCTTGGCGGCAAAGATCCTGCGCACGGCCTGCGGGCAAAGGGCGTTTGCGCCCAGCCCGTACACCGTCTCCGTCGGAAAGCCCACGACCTCGCCCGCGCGAATGTATTCAGCGGCCCGCGCGATCGACTGCGCGTCCGCTCTCGCCATCTGTGTTTCCATCGTCTTCCTTCTCTCCGAATGCTATACGATCAGCGAGGCGACGCTCCCGAGCGCCACTCCGAGCGCGAGGCAGAGCGTGGCGCCCCACCACGACGACAGTTCGCCCGCGCGGGGCAGCATCTCCTCCGTCGTGATCTGCAACATCGCGCCGCCCGCGAGCCCCATGCACAGCGCGATCATCTGCGCCGAGACGCCGCCCATCGCCATGCCAATCACGGTGCCGATGCCCGTAGGCACGCCGCTGAGCACGGTGATGAACAGCGCGCGCAGGGCGCTCTCCCCCGCCGCGCGCATCGGCACCGCCGCGGCGATGCCCTCCGGCACGTCGTGCAGCAGGATCATCAGCGCCATCGCGATGCCGAGGGTGGGCGCTTCCGCAAAGCCGGAGCCCACCGCGAGCCCCTCCGGCAGGTTGTGCAGCGCGATGCCCGCCGCCACCATGAGGCCCGTTTTCGCCATGTTGTTCTTGCCCTGCATGCGCCGCTCCAGCACGCCGTCCGCGACCAGCATCGTCGCGATGCCGATCAAAAGCCCCGCGATGCCGCAGGGCGTGTGCATCGCGTAGGCCTGCGGCAGCAGTTCAAAGCAGACCACCGAGATCATCAGCCCGCCCGTCAGGTTGAGCAGGCACGATAGCGCCTTGGGCCGGGGGCTGCCCATCAGCACCCCCAGCAGGCCGCCCAGGCCGCTCCCCGCGACGCCGAAGGCCGTGCCCCACAGCGCCGCGATCCATAGATTTCCCATCGATTCACCCCCGCCCATGTGTATGCGCCGGGGGTGCTTTTCTTTACGCGCGCGCGCTCAGCGCCTTTAATCTTTCGCTCTGGTCGGTGAAGATGAGCGCGTCGATGACCTCGTCCATGTCGCCGTCCACGAAGCTGTCGATCTTGTAGATCGTAAGGCCGATGCGGTGGTCGGTCACGCGCCCCTGCGGAAAGTTATAGGTGCGGATGCGCTCGCTGCGATCGCCCGTGCCCACCTGCGAGCGGCGATCCTGCGCGTAGGCCGCGTCCTTTTCGGATTGCAGCTTGTCGTACAGCCGCGCCCGCAGCACGCGCATCGCCTTGTCGCGGTTCTTGATCTGCGACTTTTCGTCCTGGCAGGTGACGACCAGCCCCGTGGGGATGTGCGTGATGCGCACCGCGGAGTCCGTCGTGTTGACGCACTGGCCGCCGTGGCCGCTGGAGCGGTACACGTCCACGCGCAGGTCGTTTGGGTTCAGTTCGACCTCGACCTCCTCCGCCTCCGGCAGCACCGCCACAGTGGCCGTGGAGGTATGAATGCGCCCGCCCGACTCGGTCGCGGGCACGCGCTGCACGCGGTGCACGCCGCTCTCGTACTTGAGGCGGCTGTACGCGCCCGCGCCGCTGATGGTGAACGTCACTTCCTTGACGCCGCCCAGCTCCGTAAAATTGCTGTCCATCATCTCCACGCGCAGGCCGTGCCGCTCCGCGTAGCGGGTGTACATGCGCAGCAGCACCGCGCCGAACAGGCCCGCCTCCTCGCCGCCCGCGCCCGCACGGATCTCCATGACGACGTTCCGCTCGTCGTTGGGGTCCTTGGGCAGCAGCATAAGCTGAATTTCGCGCTCCTTTTCGTCGATCGCGCGCGAAAGCTCCGAAAGCTCCTCCTGCGCCATGTCCGCCATGTCGGGGTCGCTCAGCATCTCCTCCGCCTCCGCGCGGTGCGCTAAAAGCTGCTCGTACGCGCCGCAGGCGTGAAAGAGCGGTTCGAGCTGCGCGTGCTCGCGAAGCAGCCGCTGCCAGCGTGCCTGGTCTGCGACGACCTCCGGCTGCGAGAGCAGCATGGACAGTTCCTCGTAATGGGCCTTTACCCAATCCAGTTTTTCCAGCATAGCTTCTCCCGGTTCATTTTGTATAGACTGCGCCCACGACCCGCTCGATGCCGCACAGGTCCCGGCGCGTAAAGGGCTCCCCAACCGTCTGCCGCAGCAGCGCGGACACGGCGGCCGCCTGATCGTAGCCTACCTCGAAGAGCAACGCGCCCCCGCCGAAAAGGTGCGCGGGCGCTTCCCCGCAAAGCCGCCTGTAAAAGGAAAGGCCGTCCGCGCCCCCGTCGAGCGCCAGGCGCGGCTCGCGCAGCACCTCGCGCTGCAGGGCGTCGATCTCGTCCGATTCGATGTAGGGCGGGTTGGATACGATGAGGTCAAAGCGCTCGCCCGCGAGCGCTTCAAACAGGTCGCTTTGTAAAAAGCGAACGCGCGCTTTAAGCCTTTGCGCGTTTTCCCGCGCGACGCACAGCGCGTCCGCGCTCACGTCCACCGCGGTCACATCGGCCCCAACGCACGCCAGCGCGATGGAGACGGCCAGCGCGCCGCTGCCCGTGCCCACGTCCAGCACGCGGGGGGCAGAATCCCCGGCGCGCGCGATTGCTTCCTCGCACAGCGTTTCCGTGTCCTGGCGCGGGATGAGCACGCGGCTGTCCACACGAAATGTATGTCCCATGAAGTCCTGCGTGCCGAGCACGTATTGCAGCGGCTCGCCCGCCTCGCGGCGGCGAAGCATCGCCTCAAAGCGCGCGTCCTGCTGCGCCGAAAGCGCCTCCGCGCCCGACAGGAGCAGGCCCGTGCGCGTCTTCCCGGCCGCCTCGCAGAGCATCCACAAAGCGTCCAGCCGGGCGTCCAAAACGCCTGCGCGCTCGAGGCGCGCAGACGCTTGCTGCAGGGTTTCCCGTATCGTCATTTGGCCGCGGCCTGCACGGTCTGCGAGGCCTCCTCCGGGGTCCATTGTTTGGCGGGCGCGGCGTCCTCCACCGAGCCCAGCGCCGCCTTCATCGAGGCGATGGCTACCTCCAGCATTTCGTCGTCGGGCTCGCGGGTGGTCAGATGCTGCATCATCAGGCCCGGCCAGCGCAGCGCGCGCACCACGGGGTGCTCGCTGTGCGCCAGACCCTTGAGCGCCTCGTAGGAGATGCCCGCGATGAGCGGCAGGATCAGCAGGCTGCGCAGGAAGCGCAGGCCGAAGGACAGCTTTTCAATCGAGGTCAGCGCGATGATGACCTGATCCGCGACCGACCCGACCAGAATGCTGATGACCATGACCAGCAGCAAAAACGAGGTGCCGCAGCGCGGATGCAGGCGTGAAAAGCCGCGCGCGTTTTCGGGGGTCAGGGGCAGGCCCGCCTCGTGGCAGTAGACGGTCTTGTGCTCCGCGCCGTGGTACTGGAAGACGCGGCGCATGTCGGGCATGAGGCCGATCAGCCAGATGTAGGCGATCAAAATCGCGATGCGCACGACGCCGCCGCACAGGTTGATGACGATGGCGTTGTCGACCACGCGGCCGATCAGCGTCGCCGCGCCGGAGGGCAGCATGACGAACAGCAGCAGGCTCAGGCAGACCGCCAGCACCGCCGCGACGCCCATCACGACCTTGTCGATGTTCGCGCCCAGCTTTTCAGAGAGCCACTTTTCAAACTTGGAGGGCTCCTCGTCGAGAACGCCCAGCATCTGGGTGGACTTGTTGAGCACCCCCATGCCCATCACGAGCATGGAGACCATGTTGACGCACCCGCGCACGATGGGCCAGCCCATCCACTTATGCTTCTTGGAAGCGGGCACGTAATCCTCGCGGTCCACGACGATGCCGCCGTCCGGCTGACGCACAGCGACCGCGATGGCGTCGGGCGACTTCATCATGACGCCCTCCATGACCGCCTGGCCGCCGATGTCCACCTTCTGTTTTGTTTCTTTATTCATAATTTCAAAACACCTCTTTCACTCAAACGATACCGCTCACGGGTCAAGCTTCCGGTTCTATACCGTAAAGTTCAAATATTCGATAAGCGCGGTCAAAAACCCTGCTGACCGCGCGGATTCTCCCCTAGCAAATCCCGGCACATCGCGCCGTTCTTCCCTTCATAAGCAAAAGAAAGATGATTTTCCTAACAAAAAAGGGCGACTTCGGCACGGCGTCTATCCGGCCAAAGCGACCCTTTTATGTGCATTTTTACATGCCATAGCGCTTCTTGAAACGGTCCACGCGTCCGCCGGTGTCGACCAGCTTCTGCTTGCCGGTGAAGAACGGATGGCACTTGGAGCAGATTTCAACCTTCAGTTCCTTCTTGGTGGAGCCGGTTTCAAACGTCTCGCCGCAAGCGCAGCGGACGATCGCCTTCTGGTACTTCGGATGGATACCTTCCTTCATGTGTTTCACCTCTTTCGCCCGCATTACTATCACATGAAAAACATACGCATATGCTTTCTCATATGCCTGAACGGACACCTCCTAAAGTATACCCTTCTTTCTCCCAAATTGCAAGCCATTCTTTCAATCGTTTGAAAAATTCCTGGTTCGTGCTCGTCTTTTCGAGCATGGAGATGAGCTGCTCGGTCGCGTCGTGCGTGCGCGAGGCGGAAAGCACCCGCCGCACCGCCGCGACGCCCTCCAGCTCCGCGGGGCTGAGCAGCAGCTCCTCCCTGCGCGTGCCGGAGCGCAGCAGGTCCACGGCCGGGAAGACGCGCCGTTCCGACAGCCGCCGGTCGAGCTGAATTTCCGCGTTACCCGTGCCCTTGAACTCCTCGTAGATGATGTCGTCCATGCGGCTGCCCGTATCGACCAGCACCGTGGCGATGATGGTGAGGCTGCCGCCCTCCTCCATGTTGCGCGCCGCGCCGAAAAAGCGCTTGGGGCGCTGAAGCACGCCGGGGGCGAGGCCGCCGGACATCGCCCGGCCGCCGGGCGCGAGCGCGTTGTAGGCGCGGGAAAGGCGGGTAAGGCTGTCCATCAGCACGACGACGTCCTTGCCCTGCTCCACCAGGCGCTGTGCGCGCTCGTAGACCATCTCCGACACGCGCACGTGGTTCTCGCTGGGCGCGTCGAACGTGGAGTAGACCACCTCTCCCAGGACGGAGCGCTTGATGTCCGTCACCTCCTCGGGCCGCTCGTCGATGAGCAACATCATGAGGTGTATGTCCGGGTGGTTCTCGCTCACAGCCTGGGCGATCTTCTTGAGCAGCACCGTCTTGCCCGCCTTGGGCGGGGCGACGATCAGCGCGCGCTGGCCGAGGCCGATGGGCGCGATGAAGTCGAGCATGCGGATCGCAAGGTCGCTCTTCCCCTCCCGTGATTCCAGCGTCAGGCGGCGGTTGGGATGAATCGGCGTCATGCGCTCGAACACGCCGCGCCGCGCGGCCTGCTCGGGCGGGTCGCCGTTGATCGATTCCACGTACATGAGCGCGCTGTAGCGGTCGCCCTCGCGCCGAGGCCGCGTCTTGCCGGAAACCAGGTCGCCGCTCTTCATGCCGAAGCGGCGAATCTGCGCGATGGAGACGTACACGTCGTCCCGTCCGGCGGAGCAGTTCTCCGCGCGCAGAAAGCCGTAGCCGTCGGGCTGAATCTCCAGCACGCCCTGCCCGTCCGAGCACAGCCCCGCCTCGAGCATCTGCGGCACCGCCGGGTTTGACGTGCCGTACTGCTCGTTATAATAGCCCGTCGGGCGCGCGCGGCGGGGATAGGCGTGGTACGGGTGCGGGGAATGCGCGCTCCGCTGTTCCCCCTCGCGCGCGGGCGAAGCGGATGCCCCTGCCGCGCCAAAGGATTCTTCCCGGACCGGCTCCGGCGGGGCGATCGGTTCCATCGGGGCGATGGGCTGCGCGGCTTCCGTCCTCACGCAGTTCGCGTCGCTCCGGCGAAGGCATTCCACGATGCCCTGCTTGTTGATGCCGGCCGGAAGCCGCACGCCCCGCTCGCGGGCGATCTGGCGAAGCTGCACGACGGTTCTGTTTTCATAGGGTTCGTTTTCCAAAATGGATTCAGCTCCTCTCGGGGGCGCAAAGATGTGACCTCGTACCAATGGAAAACCTCAGAGCGATTCACGACGGGCCGGAAAAGTGAAGCGCGGCGGCGCCGCGCAGGTCACAGAAAACGGCGTCGGGCCGGTGCTTCGTCCCGCCGTATGCGCGCTAAAGCTTGAAGTTGGTATCAATATGTCACAGCTATTGTATGCCGAAAGGAGCCGAACTATACGCTCATGCGTCTACGCTTTTTTTGCGATCACCACGTCGCGGTTCACCGCCTGCTCCACCCAATGCTCCAGCGTTTCAAAAACGCCGCCCTCCGCCACCGCAAACCCCGCGGCCGAAAGTGCCTTCACCACGCCGGCGCGGCGGGTCACGTAGGTATTGAAGGAAACCGCCAGCGCCCCGCCGGACGAAAGCGCGCCATACCACGCGGGCGCGGCCTTTTCGAGGAGCGAAAGGATGCTGACGCCCTTGCCCGCCGGGCCGTGCTGCACGCCGTAGGGCAGGTCCGCCGCCATGAGATGCACGCTGCCGGGCCGCAGCAGCACGTCCAGGTCGCGCGTGTCGCCCGAAATGAGCCTGAGCGTGCGCGTATCCCCTTCCTTGAAGTGCTCGGCCGTGTCGGCGAACACGAACTTGGCTTCGCGCCCGCCGGTCTTGCCGCGAACGGTGAGCGTCCCTTCCGTGCGCCGGTGCTTGAGGCGGTGAAATTCCAGGTAACGGCTGGTAAAGTCGTCCGCCTCCTTGATGGCCGCCTTGTCCGCGTCCACGCCGGATGCGTTCCAGCCGCGGCGGAGCGCCAGGTACAGCGCCGTGCCCTTGCCGCAGAGCGGATCGCAGAAGGTCAGCTTCGCGTCGCTCTTTAAGGCAAAGGCGCTTTGCGTCAGCGCCATGCTCAGCAGCGTATCCGTGAACATCTCGTTCGTCTTGCCCTTGTACTTGAGCAAACCGGGCATGTCCTCCCCGACGTAGGATGGGTGCGTGCGGGCGAGCGGGACCAGCGCCTTTCCTTCCCTTTGCGCCATCAGGTAAACGCCCGCCTGCTGCGACAGGAGCGCCCATTCCCGCTGGGAGAAGGGCTCCGCCTCGAAGCACAAAAAGGGCGCGCCGCCGATTTCCTCGCTGTTCACGTCGATTTCACGGCCCATAGCGGCGAGCATCATGCACAGCTCCGCCCTTGCGAGCTGCAAGAGCGACGCGCGGTAGCGCGCGTTGGGGTGCGGATAGAGCAAAAATGCGTACTCCATAGGAAACCTCCGATTTTATTTTGCCGATGACAGCAAAAGACTCCATCGAACAGACGATGGAGTCTTGGATGCGAAGCTTAGTACTTGCGCTTACGGGCTGCCTCAGCCTTCTTCTTACGCTTGACGCTGGGCTTTTCGTAGTGCTCTCTCTTTCTGACCTCAGCGATGACGCCGGAACGAGCGCATGAACGCTTAAATCTTCTCAGAGCGCTTTCCAGGGATTCATTCTCCCGAACTCGGATCTCAGACATGGTGTTATCCCTCCCCTCCGCTCATCTCGACGAACACATCCGATACGATTTGGAACGGATGGTAACCGTGCACTTTATTATAACGCACTCGGGGATATTCGTCAACCACAAATCCAAATTCTTGGACGCATTTATTTTACGGCCGTGGCGGCGCGTGCGTTCCTTAAACACGCGCCTATTCCCCGCTCGATTTTCCTTCCTCAAACGCCGCCCGATGACGCTTGAAGAAATCGTAATACGTGCGCACGCTTTCAAGCTCCGTCCACTTTTTCAGCGTGGCGGGCCGGGCGTCCAGGTCGTAAATCTTCGCGCCCTGAATCGAAAGCAGGAAGGGCGAATGCGTGGAGACGACGAGCTGGCAGCCCGCGTAGCGCGCCGATTCCGCCAAGAAGTCCGCCAGCTCGATCTGACGCGCCGCGGACAGGCTGTTTTCCGGCTCGTCGAGCAGGTAGAGCGCGTCTTCGCGGACGCGCTGGCGAAAGAAGAAGCTCGCGCTCTCGCCGTTGGACTGCTCGCGCACGTTGTCCATCAGCTGCTCGCGGACAAAGGCAGACTGCGTCCGCCTGCGCGCGCTGTTCTGGCGCTTGAGCGCGTCGTAGTCGTCCAGCGAGCGCACCCGCACCGAGGAATGGCGCGCCGCCGTGTGCTCGCCAAAGAGCTCCTCCTTCTTGCGGTCGATCCCCTCGTTGAGGCTGCGCACGCCCAGCATGTAGTCGAACACGTCGTCGCTGGTGACGATGCGGCTCTCCAGCGGAACCGGGTTTTCCACCCATACGCGGCAAAGCTCCACGTAATCTTCAAAGAAGCTGCTGCGGTTAAAGGGCGTCTCGCGCAGAAGGCGCAGCTTTTCCGCGATCACGTTCAGCGCGGTCGTCTTGCCGGAGCCGTTGCCGCCGTAGAGAATCGTGACGGGCTCAAAGTCCAGCCGTGAAAGCCCGGCGGCGGTGAGCACGCCGAAGGGGTACATCGTGTTATAGCAGGTCCGCTTGACGCCCATGCGAAAATTCCACTCCGCGTCCGCGTCGGGGAACGCGATGCTCTCCAGGTAGATCACCGTGCAGCCCCCTTTCAGTACTCCTTTTCCGCGCGCAGGGTGAGCGTCCGGGGCAGATGAAAGATTTCGGATTTGATGAAGGCCGGATAGAGGGTCCTGCCCTCAAGCTCTTCAAACGGAATCCAGGCGAACGCATGGGTACGCTTCCCCTCCACGCGCGTAAAGCGCTCTCCCCGCCGCGCCAGGTCGGTCTTTTGGGCGTCGGCCAGGAAAAAGAGGCACAATTCATGATACCTTTCTCCGCTCACCGATTCGATAAAAAAGCTCTGGTTAAGCCACAGAGGCCTGACGATTTTAGCGTCGATGCCCAGTTCTTCTCTCATTTCCCGTACGAGCGCATCCTCCGCCGTCTCGTGCAGGTTGACCCGGCCGCCCGGCAGGTATTCGTACGGCGCGCCCTCGTCCCGCATGACGAGCAGCCTGCCCTCGGAAATCAGGATCGCGCAGACTCTGTAATTGAACGTGCCCTGTTCGGTTTGAAACGTGGTATCCATCTCTTTCTCCTTTCCGAAAGGAAAGCAATGCGCCGGATGCAATCATTATAGTACGCCGCTTTCGCCTCGTAAAGCGAAAGAACAAATCCCCCTCGCCATCCTGGGACGCGAAAGGGATTTGCCCTCGTTTTGCCGGACGTTTGGGGAAACGTTCAGCCCATCTTACCCTCGAGCGGCCTGCCGCCGAGGATGTGCACGTGCAGGTGCGGAACGCTCTGCTGCGCGTCCGCGCCGCAGTTGGTCACGAGGCGAAAGCCGCTTTCCGCGAGCCCCAGCTCGCCCGCGACCTTCGCCGCCTTGCGCAGAAGGCCCGCCAGAAACGCGTCGCTCTCGCCCTGCGCCGCGTAGACGTCGCTCACGTGCTTCTTGGGAATCACCAGCACGTGCACGGGGGCCTGCGGCGCGATGTCGTAAAAGGCCAGCACCTCGTCGTCCTCGTACGCCTTCTTCGAGGGGATCTCGCCCGCGGCGATCTTGCAAAACAGACAGTCTTCCATCTTCAAGCACTCCTTTGTCGGGCTCTCGCCCGTCATTCCTCCGCGATTCGCGCGACCAGTCCTTCCTCCGTCGCGCCCTCCACGATCACGTCCCGCACGTCGCCGGGGCGGGCGTCGCCCGTCGCGCGCACGTGCACGTAGGTGTCCGTGTAGCCCGTGAGCATGCCCTGCTCGTCCCGCTCCTCAAAGAGCACGCTCTTTCGCGTGCCGATCTGGCGCTTTAGATCGGCGCGCGCGAGTTCCTTCCCCAAGGCGATCAGCCGCCGCGCGCGCTCCTCGCGCACCTCGCGGGGCACGCTGCCCTCCATCGCCGCGGCGGGCGTGCCCTCGCGCTCGGAATATGGGAACACGTGGATGCGCGAAAACCCCGCCGCGCGCACGGTCTCCATCGTCTCCAAAAATTCCTGCTCCGTCTCGCCCGGAAAGCCCGTCATCACGTCCGTGGTGAGCGCGCAGCCCGGAAACGCCTCCCGCAGCATGCGGCACGCCGCCAGGTATTCGCCCGACGTGTAGCGCCTGCGCATGCGGGCGAGCACCGCGTCGCTGCCGCTTTGCAGCGCCAGGTGAAACTGCGGGCAGACTTTGGGCATGGCCTGAAGCGCCCTCACGAAATCTTCGGTCACGATCACGGGCTCCAGCGAGCCCAGCCTGATGCGAAGCGCGCCCTCGGCGCCCTGCGCGGC
Organism: Bacillota bacterium; assembly: GCA_023402355.1. Classification (GTDB taxonomy): domain Bacteria; phylum Bacillota; class Clostridia; order Christensenellales; family Aristaeellaceae; genus Beduinella. The sequence goes on from JAEXCG010000052.1 coordinate 19,826, forward strand.
GCGGATGGCGTCCGCCAGCGTGGTGCCGTCCTTCAGGTCGCGGCCGTAGCTCGTCAGATGAATGCCCGTGAGCACGAGCTCGCGAAAGCCCGCCGCGCACAGGTCGCTCGCCTCCCTGCGGATCTCCTCCAGCGGACGGGAACGGATCGGCCCGCGCACGTAGGGGATGATGCAGTAGGTGCAGTAGCGGTCGCAGCCCTCCTGAATCTTCATCGTCGCGCGCGTGTGTCCCTCGTGCGCGTGCACCGTAAGCGCCTCGAACGGCGCGCGGCGCAGCCCCTCCACCGCGATCAGCGTCTCGCCCGAGGCCTCCGCCTCGCGCAGCAGCTCCACGACCTCGCCGCGCCGCTGCGTGCCCAGAATCAGCCGCACCCCCGGAAGCCGCAGCGACTGCGCCGCGCGCTGGGCGAGGCAGCCCGTGACCACGATGTGCGCCTCGGGGTTTTTGCGCGCGCAGCGCCGAATGGCCTGCATGGACTTCTTGTCGCCCGTGCCGGTCACCGTGCAGGTGTTGATCACGTACACGTCCGCCAGGCTGTCGAAGGGAACGACCTCGTACCCGGCCCCCTGAAACCGCTCCAGCATCGCCTGAGTGTCGTACTGGTTCACCTTGCAGCCCAGGGTATGAAATGCCACTTTGCTCATGTCCTCACTCCATCTGCCCGGACAGGCACAGCGCCATCGTCAGCGCGGCCATGCCCGCCGTCTCCGTGCGCAGGATGCGCGGGCCCAGCGTCACGGGGCGCGCCCCGCGATCGTGCAGCCACGCGACCTCCTCCTTCGTCATGCCGCCCTCCGGACCTATGACGATGGCGATGCGCTGGGCGTTCGTCTCGCGGATCGCCGCGCGGATGCCGCCCTCCCGCGCCTCCTCCCAGGGGACGAGCACGAGGTCGTAATCCTCCGAAAGCGCCTGCGACATGCCCGCAAGCGGCTGCGGCGCCGAAACCTCCGGCACGCGCGCCCGGCCGCATTGCTTGGCCGCCTCGCGCGCGATGCGCTGCCAGCGCTCCCGCTTCTTTTCGCCGTCCTTTCCGGAAAGCTGCACGACGCAGCGCTCCATCTGCACGGGGACGACCGCGTATACGCCCAGCTCCGTGCACTTTTGCAGGATAAATTCCATCTTTTCAGCTTTGGGCAGGCCCTGGTAGAGCGTCACGCGCACGTTCGGCTCGTGATCCGGGAGCGCCGACAGAATTTCAGCGATCACGCCCTCCTTGGACACCTCCGTCAGCCTCGCCGCGTAGCGGCAGACGCCGTCGAGCAGCTCCACCTCGTCGCCGGGCGCAAGGCGCAGGACGCGCGCGGCATGCTGCGCGTCCCCGGCCTCCAGCCGGGCCATACTGCCCTGAACGCCGTCTTCATTTACAAAAAAGCGGTGCATAGTTCCCTCTTTTCGGATCGTATTTTACGCGATCTTCGCCGCGAGGCAGACCCACTCGCCCTTCTCGATGCGCCGGTCCACCACGTACCCCGCCGCCTGCAAAGCGCGCAGCACGTCCTCCTCGCGCTCCCTGATGATGCCGGAGCAGATGAACACGCCGCCTTCGCGGATGTGCGCCTTCGCCGGGCCGCACAGCGCGCAGATCACGTCCGCGATGATGTTGGCGACCACCACGTCCGCGGTCTCGTCCGCTTCCTTGAGCAGGTCGCCCGCCTGCGCGCGCACGACGCTCTGCATGGCGTTCTTCTGGATGTTCTCCTTCGCGACCTCCACGGCCTTTTCGTCCAGGTCGATGGCGAGCACGTCCCGCGCGCCCAGCATCGCCGCCGCGATGGCGAGGATACCAGTGCCCGTGCCCACGTCGATGCACGTCAAGCCCGCGCGCACGTAGCGTTCGAGCATCTGCATGCACATGTAGGTCGTCTCGTGCGTGCCCGTGCCGAAGGCCATGCCGGGGTCCATCTCGATCACCAGGTCGTCCGGCTGCTTTTCGTACGGCTCCCACGAGGGCTTTACCACGATGCGCTCACCCGCGCGGAAGGGCTTGTAGTACTTCTTCCAGTTCTCGGCCCAGTCCTGCTCGTGCACCGTCTCGCGCGTGAGCTTCAGGCTGCCGAGGTCTAGCCCCAGGTCCATGCCCTTCAGCGCCGAAAGCCGCGCGCTGACAAAGGAAAGCACCTCCGGCGTGGACGCGCCCTCTTCAAAGTAGGCCTTGACCAGCACGTCCTCCGACATGCCGTCTAAAATGTGCTCGTCCAGCATGTCCCACATGCCCTCCGGCTTTTGCGCGTTCAGCACGTCGCTGCGGTCCTCGATGCTCGTGCCCGTCGCGCCCGCGCTCATCAAAAGCTCGGAGACGATGTCCGCGCCCTCCGTCGTCGTGTGAACGGCCGCTTCCACCCAATCCATCTTTCGTCCTCCTAGACATGACGAACCGCCGAAAGGCTGCGCCCTTCAGCGATTCTGCCATTTACTTGTTAAAGCTGTCCCGCACCCGGTCGAAGAACGACTTGCGCCCCTCGTATTCCTTGCCGGTCAGCGAATCCTCGAACTGGCGCAGCAGGTCCTTCTGCTTGTCGGAGAGGCGCTTGGGCACCTCCACGCGCACCTTAATGAACAGATCGCCCTTACCGCTGCCGCGCAGCTGCTGAATGCCCTGGCCGCGGATGCGAAGCACCGTATCGTTCTGCGTGCCCTCGGGGATGTTATACTTGACCGAGCCCTCCAGCGTGGGCACGTCGATCTCGCCGCCCAGCGCCGCCTGCGTGAAGGAGATAGGGATCTCGCAGTGCAGGTCGAAGTGATCGCGCTTGAAAAGCTTGTGGGGCTTTACGTTGATGTAGACGTACAGGTCGCCCGCGGGGCCGCCGCGAAGCCCCGGCTCGCCCTGACCGCTCATGGGCAGCACCTGACCGTTGTCGATGCCCGCCGGAATCTTGATGGTCGCCGTGCGCATCACGCGCACGCGGCCCTGTCCCGCGCACTTGGGGCACTTGTCCGTGATGATCTTGCCCGTGCCGCCGCAGGTGGAGCAGGTGCGCATGTTGACCACCTGGCCGAACAGCGACTGCGTGGTCACCTTCATCTGGCCGCTGCCGCCGCAGGTCGGGCAGGTCTTGGGCTGCGTGCCCGCGCGCGCGCCCGTGCCGCCGCACGCCTCGCAGTTTTCGTTGCGCTGGAACTTGAACTCCTTCTTGCAGCCGAAGGCCGCCTCCTCAAACGTCAGCGTCAGGTCGTAGCGCAGGTCCTGCCCGCGCTCCGGGCCGTTCCTGCGGCGCTGGCCGCCGCCCTCCGCGCCGTTGAAGAAGAAGTCGAAGATGCTGTCGAAGCCCTGGCCGCCAAAGCCGCTGAAATCACCGTAGCCCGCGCCGCCCATGTTCGGACCCTCGTGGCCGAACTGGTCGTACCGCGCGCGCTTATTGCTGTCGGAGAGCACCTCGTAGGCCTCGTTGACCTCCTTGAAGCGCTCCTCCGCGTCCTTGTCGTCGGGGTGCAGGTCGGGGTGGTTTTCCTTCGCCAGCTTGCGGTACGCCTTCTTGATCTCGTCGTCCGTAGCGTTCTTCTGAACCCCCAGCACCTCGTAATAATCTCTTTTCGTAGCCACAGTCCTCACCGTCCAATCTAGGATACGTCATTTGCCGCCGCCATGCGATATGGCGGCGGCCGATGGCGATTGATGTTCGATTAATGGACGTCGTAGTCGGTGTCTACGTGGCCGTCCTGCGTGTCCGCGCCGCCCTGCGCGCCGGCATCCGGGCCCGGCTGAGCGCCGCCCTGCTGGGCCTGCTGCTGCTGATAGATCTTGCCGAAGATCTCGTACACCTTCTGCGTGAAGGTCTCCTGCGCGGTCTTGATCTGCTCCACGTCGTTCGATTCGCGCACCTTCTTGAAGGCGTCCAGCTCGCTCTGCACGGTCGCCTTGTCCTCGTCCGAGAGCTTGTCGCCCAGATCCTTGAGCTGCTTTTCGACCTCGAAGACCATGCTGTCCGCGCGGTTGAGGGTTTCAACCTCTTCCTTCTTCTTCTTGTCCTCGGCCGCGTACTGCTCGGCTTCCTTCACGCGCTGGTTGATCTCGTCCTCCGTCAGGTTGGTGGAGGCGGTGATCGTCACCTTCTGCTCGTTTCCGGTGCCAAGGTCCTTGGCGCTGACGTTCACGATGCCGTTGCGGTCGATGTTGAAGGTCACCTCGATCTGCGGCACGCCGCGCGGCGCGGGGGCGATGCCGGTCAACTGGAAACGGCCCAGCGTCTTGTTGCCCGCGGCCATCTCGCGCTCGCCCTGCAGCACGTGCACCTCGACGCTCGTCTGGCCGTCGGCGGCGGTGGAGAAGATCTGCGACTTGGTGGTCGGGATGGTGGTGTTGCGGTCGATCAGGCGCGTGAACACGCCGCCCATCGTCTCGATGCCCAGGGACAGCGGCGTCACGTCCAGCAGCAGCACGTCCTTGACCTCGCCGCCGAGCACGCCGCCCTGAATAGCGGCGCCCAGCGCCACGCACTCGTCCGGGTTGATGTTCTTGTAGGGGTCCTTGCCGGTGATCTTCTTGACGGCGTCCTGCACCGCCGGGATGCGGGTGGAACCGCCCACGAGGATCACGCGGTCGATCTGCGAGGCGGAGAGGCCCGCGTCGCTCAGCGCGCGCTGCACCGGCTGCATGGTCGCGTCCACCAGATCGCGGGTCAGCTCGTCGAACTTCGCGCGGGTGAGGGTCATGTCCAGGTGCTTGGGGCCGGTCGCGTCCGCCGTGATGAACGGCAGGTTGATGTTGGTGCTCATGACGCCGGAAAGCTCGATCTTCGCCTTCTCGGCGGCTTCCTTCAGGCGCTGCAGCGCCATGCGGTCGGCCTTGAGGTCGATGCCGTTCTCGCGCTTGAACTCGCTGGCGAGATAATCGATGATGCGCTGGTCGAAGTCGTCGCCGCCCAGGCGGGTGTTGCCGTTGGTGGCGAGCACCTCGAACACGCCGTCGCCGATCTCCAGGATGGAGACGTCGAACGTGCCGCCGCCCAGGTCGTACACGAGGATCTTGTGGTTGTCGTCCTTATCCAGGCCGTAGGCCAGCGAGGCGGCCGTCGGCTCGTTGATGATGCGCATGACCTCCAGGCCCGCGATGCGGCCCGCGTCCTTGGTGGCCTGGCGCTGGCTGTCGGAGAAGTAGGCCGGCACGGTGATGACCGCCTGCGTGACCGTCTCGCCCAGGTACGCCTCGGCGTCGGCCTTGAGCTTTTGCAGGATCATGGCGGAGATGTCCTGGGGCGTGTACGCCTTGCCGTCGATGTCCACCTTGTAGTTGGTGCCCATCTCGCGCTTGATCGAGATGATGGTGCGATCCGGGTTGGTGACGGCCTGACGCTTCGCCACCTGGCCGCAAAGGCGCTCGCCGTTCTTGGCGAACGCGACGACGGAAGGCGTGGTGCGCGCGCCCTCGGCGTTGGGGATGACCGTCGCCTCGCCGCCTTCCATGACGGCGACGCAGCTGTTCGTGGTGCCAAGGTCAATGCCGATAATCTTTCCCATAATGATTTCCTCCTAGCATAGATGAATCACTTGTCTGTGTGAGTCTTGCTTTAACTTTAAAATGTATGTGATCAGGCGTCAGCCTGCGACCACCTTGACCATCGCGTGGCGAATCACGCGCGGCCCGACCCTGTAGCCCTTTTGGAGCACCAGGCACACCGTGCCCGGCTCGCCCTCGTCCTCGGTGCCCTGCAGCACCGCGTTTTCAAGCTCCGGGTCGAACACCTCGCCCGCGCGGTCGATGACCTCGACGCCGAGCTTTTGCAGCGTCTCCCAAAGCCCCCGGTGCACGAGCTCCACGCCGCTCTTGAGGGGCGATTCCTCCTCCCCGGCGGACGCGAGCGCGCGCTCGATGTTGTCCAGCACGGGCAGCAGCTTTTCCACGGTATCCCGCTTGCCCTCTTCATATGCCTCCGCGCGCACCGCGCTGTTGCGGCGGCGGAAGTTGTCAAAGTCGGCCTGCACGCGCTGGGCGAGGTTCAGGTACTCCTCGCACTTGGAAAGCGCGTCCGCGAGCTGCTTTTCCATCTCCTGCTCCGCGGCCTCCTGCTCCCCGGCGCTCTCCTGCGCGGATTCCTCCGTCTGGGGCTCCTCTTCCTCCAGCAGCTCCTTGCTTACGTTCTCTTCGTTCATCGTCTTGCCCTTTCTTTTGCGGTCCTGCGACCATTGCCGGATCCGTTCCTTTTGAACGTCCGCCTGCTTCTTGATCCCGTCCACCACGCCGGCGCTCTTCTTCGAGCCGTCGTTGCCGCTCTTCTTTTTCATTTCTTGTCCTGCCCGGAAAGCATCTCCATCAGAGACTTTCCCATGTAATCAAGCGCTGAAATCACCCGGTTATACTGCATGCGCGTGGGGCCGATGATGCCGATGGTGTTCACCTTTCCGCTGCCGAGCCGGTATGTCGCCGTGACGACGGAACAGTCCTTCGTCTCGGGCAGCCCGGTCTCCGGGCCGATGCGGATCGAAAACTCCATCTGCGTGCCGCCCGAAAGCAGCCTGATCACCTTTTCCTTGGTTTCCAGCACGCTCAGCAGGCTCCTCGCCTTTTCCACGTCGCTGTACTCGGGGTAGTCCAGCAGATTGGATGTGCCGCCGACCACCAGCTCCGTGTGGTCGTCCGACTCCCCGCTCTCGCGGATCGTCTCGAGCATGCCGCTGAGCAGCTCCTCCTGATCTCGGAACTCCGCGCCGATGCCCCGCAAAATCTCCTGCACCTGGCTCATCTTGCAGCCGGCCAGCCGCTCGGTCAGCATGCGCGAAACCCTGTAGAGGTCGTCGTAGCTCATGCCCGGTCCGATGTGCATCGGCGTCTGCTTGATGACCCCCGCGTCCGTCACCAGAATGAGAAGGGCCATGCCCTCCGTCACCGGCACGAGCTGCAGGTGGCGCAGCTTCAGGTTTTCTTCCTCCGGCTGGCGCGTCATGATAACCGACGTGTAATGCGTCACGCTGGAAAGCGCCTTCGCCGCGCGCTCGGCCACGTCCTCCACCTGGCGCACGCGCCGGTCGAAGAACTGGCTGATGACCTTGGCCTCCTCCGGGGTCAGCGGGGTGCGCTTCATCAACTGGTCGACGTACAGCCTGTACGCCTTGTACGAGGGCACGCGGCCCGCCGAGGTATGCGGCGAATCCAGATAACCCAGTTCCTCCAGATCGCTCATTTCATTGCGAATGGTCGCCGAGGACAAGCTCTGTTCGTACTTGCGCGAGATCGTTCGAGAACCCACGGGCAGCGCCGTGACGATGTAGTCGTCGATGATCGCCTGCAGGATTCTGAATTTTCGCTCGACAAGATCCACGTTCATCACCTTTCCTTCGGGTTGTTAGCACTCTCAAAGGTCGAGTGCTAACCAACGTGATAAAAATAGCACTCCTTTGCGCTTTTGTCAAGGTGTTTGGAAGCATTTTTTGAACTTTTTGACCTTTTTTGATTAAAAACCGCTTTTGGGCGTTTCAAAGTCCATCAGCTCCACCAGCACGGCGTTCTGCACGTCCATGCCGCGGCGCGTCAGGCAAAGGTAATCCCCCGTCCAGACGAGCAGCCCCGCGTCCACGAGGCGCGTCAGCTTCTCGCCCCAGCACGCCTGCGGCGTCACGTGAAAATCGCGCGCAAAGCGCCGGGCGTCCATGCCGCGCGTGAGGCGCAGGCCCAGCATGACCCGCTCGAACATGCGGTCCTTCAGGGTCAGCGTCTCGCAGGAATCCTGCGGGCTCTCCCCCGCGCGGACGGCGGAAAGGTATTTGCCCATGTGGGCAGTATTGCCAAAGCGGAGCTCTTCCATGTAGCTGTGCGCCGCGAGCCCCACGCCCAGGTACGGCTCGCAATTCCAGTAGACCAGGTTGTGGCGGCACGCAAAGCCCGGCCGCGCGAAGTTGGAAAGCTCGTACTGGCATAGGCCCGCCTTTTGGGCCTCCCCAATCGCCGCGTCGTACATGCCCCGCTCCGCGTCCTCGTCCGGCAGGGGCTTAACGCTTCCTTCTGCAATAGAGAGCGCAAGGCGCGTGCCCTCCTCCACGATCAGCGCGTAGCAGGAAAGGTGCTCGGGCGAAAGGGCGAGCGCCTCGGAAAGCGTCTCCCGCCAATCCGCCTCCGTCTGCCCCGGCAGGCCGTAGATGAGGTCGAGGTTGAGGTTTTCAAAGCCCGCCGCGCGCGCCAAACGCACGCCCTCCCGCACGTCCCGCAGGCGATGGATGCGCCCCAGCGTTTCAAGCAGCCCGTCCTGCGCGGCCTGCATGCCCAGCGACAGGCGGTTCACGCCCGCCGCGCGGTAAGCCGACAGGTTTTCCGCCGTCAGCGTGCCGGGGTTCCCCTCCATCGTGATCTCCGCGTCCGCGGCGAAGGGAAAACACGCCCGCGCCGCGTCCAATATCGCTTTGACCTGCGCGTCCGAAAGCAGCGTGGGCGTTCCCCCGCCCAGGAAGACCGTCTTTGCCCTGCATGCGGGAAAGCGCTCCGCCTGAGCGCGAAGCTCGAGCGAGAGCGCCTCCATATACGTCTGCGCGTGGGAAAGCATCCCCGGATAGGACGCGAAGTCGCAGTAGGCGCACTTCCTCACGCAAAAGGGGATGTGGATGTAAAGCCCGATGTCCATGTCAGTCCATCTTCAGAACGGTCATGAACGCCTCGCTGGGCACCTCGACGGAGCCGAGCTGGCGCATGCGCTTCTTGCCTTCCTTCTGTTTTTCCAGCAGCTTCTTTTTGCGCGAGATATCGCCGCCGTAGCACTTGGCCAGCACGTCCTTGCGCAGCGCCTTCACCGTCTCGCGGGCGATGACCTTGCCGCCGATCGCCGCCTGAATCGGAATTTCAAAGAGCTGGCGCGGGATGACGTCCTTAAGCTTTTCCGCGATGGTGCGTCCGCGGCCGTAGGCCTTGTCGCGGTGCACGATCATCGAAAGCGCGTCGCACACGTCGCTGTTGAGCAAAATGTCCAGCTTCACCAGGTCGCTGGGCTCGTAGCCGGCCAGCTCGTAATCGTAGGAGGCGTAGCCGCGCGTGCGGCTCTTGATCTGGGCGAAGAAGTCGAAGATGATCTCGCCCAGCGGCAGGATGTACTGCAGCCTGACGCGCGTGCCCTCGTACTGCATGTCCTTGAAGACGCCGCGCTTGTCCTGGCACAGCTCCATGAGCGTGCCGACGTACTCCTGCGGGGTATGGATGTAGGCGCGCACCACCGGCTCCTCCATCTCCTCGATCTCGCCCGCGGGCGGCAGGTTGGAGGGGTTGTCGCAGGTGACGACCGTGCCGTCCGTCCTGTGCACCTTGTAGTTCACGCTCGGCGCGGTGGTGATGATGTCCAGGTCGAACTCGCGCTCCAGCCGCTCCTGGATGATCTCCATGTGCAGCAGCCCTAGAAAGCCGCAGCGGAAGCCGAAGCCCAGCGCCACGGACGTCTCCGGCTCGAAGGAGAGCGAGGCGTCGTTAAGACGGAGCTTTTCCAGCGCGTCCCGCAGGTTGTCGTAATCCGCGCCGTCCGTCGGGTAGATGCCGCAGAAGACCAAGGGGTTGACCTGCCGGTAGCCGGGCAGGGGCTCCGCCGCCGGGCTCTGCGCGTCGGTGATCGTGTCGCCCACGCGCGTGTCGCGCACGTCCTTGATGGAGGCGGCCACGTAGCCCACGTCGCCGGGCAGCAGCTCGTCCACCGGGGTGTAGCCCGGGCGGAACACGCCGACCTCCACCACGTCGAACTCCACGCCGCCCTGCATCATGCGGATGCACATGCCCGCCTTCACGCTGCCCTCCACCACGCGCACGAAGCAGATGGCGCCCCGGTAGTTGTCGTAGAAGGAGTCGAAGATCAGCGCGCGAAGCGGCCTGTCCGCGTCGCCGGACGGCGCGGGGACGTAGTTCACCACCGCCTCCAGCACGTCGTCGATGCCCAGGCCCACCTTGGCGCTGACCAGCGGCGCGTAGGAGGCGTCCAGGCCGATGACGTCCTCGATTTCCTTTCGCACCTCCTCCGGCTGGGCGCTGGGCAGGTCGATCTTGTTGATGACCGGCACGATCTCCAGGTCGTGCTCCAGCGCCATGTAGACGTTGGCCAGCGTCTGCGCCTCGATGCCCTGCGTCGCGTCCACCACCAGCAGCGCGCCCTCGCAGGCCGCCAGCGCGCGCGACACCTCGTAGGTGAAGTCGACGTGGCCGGGCGTGTCGATGAGGTTGAGCGTGTACTCCTCGCCGTCCTTGGCCGTATAGCGCATGTGCACGGCCTTGGACTTGATGGTGATGCCGCGCTCGCGCTCCAGCTC